>JAUQPP010000008.1 GCA_030550315.1 Thermotogota bacterium
TAAACCATGGTGTTACCGTTGAAATGATTTTTGAGAAAGTGGTTTTCTTAGTTTGTGATTTAATTGCTCTTAAGTTGAGTCAAATGGCCAGAAGGAATGTGGAAATACGATGAGAAGAGATGTTCTATAATATCGGATAGAACCAGTGAAGTTTCTATTTTTTTGTTGTTCTGCCGCTATTTAATAAGCGCTTCTTCTTGTTTACCAGGAATGTTGATTCTCAATGAGGAGATTGTTATGTTATAATAATTACGATGTTCAATTCTCCAAATTTTTCGAAATTCATTGGAGGTGCGTTAGTGTCATGGTGATACTCTACTCCACACTGCTTCTTGGTTTTCTCGGCTTTGCGTTCGGTATGTTCCTCTCCTACGTCAGCGAACGATTCAAGGTAGAAGAAGACCCGACTGTGAAGCTTATCCTGGAGGTACTTCCTGGCATAAACTGCGGGGCTTGCGGATATCCAGGTTGTGAAGGCTACGCAAAGGCGGTTGCGAAAGGAGATAAACCTGACAAATGTTTGCCTGGAAAGAAATCTGGGGTTGAAGAGGCCATAAAGGAAATATTAGCCAGCTCGAAAAGAACTACGTAGAGACTGAGACATTGAAAATGTTCACAGATGTTGAAATTGTTGGAATTCACCACGTTTTGAAAAAAGGTCTTTCCGAAATTGAGGAGTTGCTGAACTACGGGACGGGAATCAAAAAGAGTATCTTGAATTCCAATCCCGAACTTGATATTTTTCTGAGAAGACTGGAACGTTACCTTGAAAAATCATCGGTGAGATTGATTACATACTGGAGCGAAGAATATCCAGAAGCATTGCGTGAGATTCCAGATCCTCCGGTTTATTTGTTTATCAAGGGGAATTTTGAAATCCTTAATCGTGAGATGTTCGCGGTAGTTGGTACAAGAAAGCTAACACCGTATGGTAAAACCGTGACGGTCCAGATTACGAAAGAAATCTGCCGTCACTTCGTCATTGTTAGTGGGATGGCTTACGGAATCGACAGTGTTGCACACGAAACAGCGCTTTTAGAAAACTGTCCGACGGTTGCTGTTTTAGGATGTGGTGTGGACGTTGTATACCCCAAATCCAATCTCAACCTCTACAAGAGAATCGTAGAAAATGGCTGTGTTTTGAGCGAGTACCTTCCGTGGGAACCCCCCAGGAAATACACTTTTGTACAAAGGAACAGAATTATCTCGGGATTATCCACAGGAATACTTGTTACCGAAGCAGGTTTAGATAGCGGCGCGCTGATAACCGCAAGGTTCGCACTTGAGCAAGGACGAGACGTCTTTGCTGTTCCGGGGGATATAATGAGGGAAAGTAGTAAGGGGACAAATTATCTAATCAAAAACGGCGCATTTCCAGTAACTGATCCTGAAGATATTATGAAGTACTATGGTTTTAAATCTCACAAAAAGCTTGTTGAACTAAACGAAGCTGAGAAAGAAGTATACAATGCCCTTTCAGAACCACGTACAGCCGAGGAAATCTCCGAAACAGTTGCCAAATCTCTCACTGAAATATTGGTTACCCTTACTGTCCTCGAATTGAAAGGGGTTGTCTTGAGAAGAGACGATGGAACGTATCAGAGGATAGTTTAAGAAGTAATAAAACGGCGACCAATGCAACGGTCGCCGTTTCTCGTCTCAAACTTTTAAACATCCAGATCTGCCATTGTAAGCTGTTTCGCGTGTCTCATTATGTAGCCACGTCTTTCTTCTGGATCCTTTCCCATAAGGATTTCAAACAAACTATCGGCTTCTTCAGCATCTTCGATGCGGACTTTCATGATTTTTCTCGTTTCTGGATTCATCGTGGTTTCCCACAGCTGTTCTGGGTTCATTTCACCCAATCCTTTGTACCTTTGAACTTCGTACTTGCCTGGCTGGAGGTCTTTCGTTAGTTCTTTCAGTTCCTCATCTGAATACAAGTATGTTGGTTTTTTCTGACCACTCACAGTGACCTTGTAGAGTGGAGGCATTGCTATGTATATTCTGCCATCCTCTATTAGGGGTCTCATATAGCGGTAAAAGAGAGCAAGTAGTAGTGTTCGTATGTGTGCACCATCTACGTCCGCATCGGTCATGATGATAATCTTTCCGTACCTGATTTTTGACAAATCAAAATTATCACCGATTCCAGCTCCTATTGCCGTGATTATGTCTCTTATGGTTTCGCTTTTTAGTAACTTTAGTTCGTTGCTCTTCTCAACGTTCAAAATTTTTCCCCTGAGTGGTAGTATAGCTTGGAAGTTCCTATTTCTTGCTTGCTTGGCACTACCACCTGCTGAATCACCTTCGACAATGAAGAGCTCAGCCTCTTCGACACTTTTTGATATGCAGTCGGCAAGTTTTCCAGGTAGAGTCGATGCACCGAGTGCGCTCTTGCGTTTTACGGCTTCACGTGCTCTTTTTGCAGCTTCACGTGCTTCTCTGGCTTGCTGGGCCTTCTGGATAATAATCTTAAGTGTGGATTCATTTGTTTCAAAGTATTCACTCAGCTTATCCCTTACAACCTTTGCGACTGCATCCTGGACTTCCTCATTACCAAGTTTTGATTTCGTCTGACCCTCGAATTGGGGTGTCCCCATCATTAGGACACTAATGACTGCGGTCATTCCTTCCCGTAGATCTTCGCCTTTGAATGGCTCACCTTTTATAAGGTTTTTCTTTTTACCAAGTTCATTCACAACGCGTGTGAACGCAGTTTTGAATCCTGTTACGTGAGTTCCTCCGTCGACGGTTTTTATGTTGTTCACGAACGATATTATCTCTTCCGCGTCATCGTCGGTGTACTGAAAAGCAACACTGACTTCTACATCCCCAGACTTGCCCTCAATAAACACAACCTCGTGGAGTGCTTTGCTACCGCGGTTCAAGTGATTGACGAATTCTTTCAGTCCACCCGAGTAATGTAGCGTTCTGTGTATTTCGTTTCTTTCATCCTTAAATTCAATTGTAATGTTTGGATTGAGAAAGGCCAGGTCTCTCAACCTTGTAAGTATCGTATCGGCATCAAATTCGGTAGTTGTGAAAATCAACGAGTCGGGTTTGAAACGAACTATCGTGCCACGTTTGTTTGTCTCACCTATTTCTTCGACTTCTGTCAGCTTAGCTCCACGCGAGTATTTTTGTCTGTAAATCTTTCCATTTCTGTGGACTTCAACTTCCATCCACTCGGAAAGAGCGTTGACAACGGAAGCACCTACACCGTGCAACCCTCCACTAACTTTGTAGCTATCTTTCGAAAACTTACCACCCGCATGTAAAGTGGTCATAACGACTTCGAGTGCGCTTGTACCCGTCTCAGGATGTATGTCTACGGGAATGCCACGACCGTTGTCCTCGACTTCCACGGAGCCGTCCTTTCGTATTGTGACCTTGATGTAATCACAAAAGCCTTGCAAAGCCTCATCTATACTGTTATCCACTATTTCGTAAACAAGGTGGTGAAGTCCTGTTTTTCCGGTTGAACCAATGTACATTCCAGGTCGTTGCCTAACAGGTTCAAGACCTTTAAGCACTTGTATCTTTTCAGCAGTGTATTCGCTTGCTGTGAAATCCTGCATTCAAACACCTCCATAATCCAACATTACCGCAGTTCTACCTTTGTAAGTATGTCGCGTACCTCTATCTTGCACATTTCGAGAATCCTTTTCCTAAGTTTTCGTTTGAGCATCCTTATTTCGTTTGCCCATATGAAATCATCGCAGACAACTGTTAACCTTCCCTCGACGTAATCAGCGAAGGTGCAGTGCTTTGCTATATGTTCGCCGAAAATCTGTGTTTCGTGTTCTTTCAAAGATGACAGTATGTAGAGTTTATTGAAGAATGGATCAACCCGTGACAGTTGTTCGAGTGCATTCCTCAGACTAAGCATTTGACGTACTCCTCAAAGGCTTTGGAAAGTTTGCTACTTAGCTCTACTGAACTTATTTTTATATTTCCTATCTGATTTACCGGAACTATACCACGACTGGTGTGTGTGAGAAATACCTCGTCTGCGTAGAATACTTCAGCCAGTTCGACAAATCGTTCTTCGACCTCATAGCCGCTTTCTTTGAGGAACCGTATAACGTACATACGCGTGATACCATTGAGAATTCCTGATTCCAGCGATGGTGTTATGAATTTTCCGTTTTTAATCAGAAACACGTTGCTGAACGTTCCTTCGCAAACCTGTCCTCTCGTTCCGAGCATAATGACATCGTAATTATCCCGCTTCGTAAGTCGGGCCAAGTAAATATCCGGTCGACCCAACGATTTCAAGTCAGGTGGAATGCTCCAAGGATCCGCTCTTCGAATGTTCGTTATATCGATCTTAACGTAATCAACGTTGAATTCTTCGCGATCTTCCTGCAGAACATATTCAAGAAGTTTGTTACTGTAAACATAAACAATCCTCATTCGTTCGGATAAGTTTTCGTAAACCAGTTTTTCAAAGCTTTCAAAGGATGGTGGTTCGATTTTAAGATATCCAAGAGATTTTTTTAGTCTCTCGTAATGTTCCTTCAAAGCAAATGGCTTACCGTTGTAGGTTCTCAACGTCTCATAAACTGCTATCCCCTTTGTGAGTGCAAGAATGACATCATCCATTCGATGCTTGCTTTTGAACATTCTTTGAAAGCACCCCTTCTTCTGTTACCGAGCAAATCCTAACCCTGAGAAAATCACCGATTACACCCTCGGATGTTTCGTGTTGATTGTAGTACTCATCATACCCGAAGTAAACTCCATTTTGAGTCCCCTCAACAAGCACGGTTACTTGTTTACCAACCAACTTGGTTCTGTACCTTTCCGCCACCTTCTTGGAAAGTTTAATAAGAATTTCGGCACGCTCTTTCCTTATGTTCCCTGGAATTTGGTTTTCGAATTCTGCCGCTCGTGTGTTTGGGCGTTGAGAATACCTGAACGTGTGTACACGACTGAATTCAACCTCGGAAACAAGCTTTAACGTTTCCTCGAAGTCTTCATTACTTTCACCCGGGAACCCAACGATTATGTCCGTTGAAATGGAGAAATTCTCGTCGAGTTTTCTGAGCTTTTCAAAGAGCCTCATAAGGTCGTGTGTTGAGTAGTTTCTTCCCATTCTCCTTAAGACCGCATCACTACCACTCTGAATAGGTATGTGTAGGTGGTTGCAAATCTTATCCGTATTGTTGATCAACTCGATTAATTCGTCTGTAACATCTTCTGGGTTGATTGAACTCAACCGAATGCGAAACTCACCTTTTATCTTTACAATTTCCGATAGTAAATCAGTCAATGATACATTAATGTCACGACCGTACTTTCCAAGATTTAGGCCCGTTAGTACGATTTCTCTGTGCTTCTTCTGAACTAGTTTTTCTATTTCGGTTATAGCTACCTCGATAGGTTTACTTCTAATCTTTGTCCCACGTAAGCTTCGGATGACACAATAAGTACAACCGTTGTTACAACCGTCTTCCACCTTTACAAAAGCCCTCGAACGCTCTAACACGGAGTTATTGATAATTTCGTATGATATGTCATCTTCGATCCAATAATTCTGAGATGCGTAGATGCCATTTTCTTGAAGAAAACTGAGGATTCTCTTCTTTTCCAGATTTCCAAGTACTAAGTCCACTCCCAGGGCCGTGTACTCTTCCTGAGGTCTTTTCACCTGTGCGTAGCATCCTGTCAATATCAACTTTGCGTTAGGATTTATTTTCTTTAGATGCCTAACAGTCTGGCGAACCTTGCGTTCGGCTTCAGCTGTAACCGCGCATGTGTTTATCACGTAGGCGCTAACCGAGGGATCATCGACCGTTAAGACGACGTACCCTGCATTTTCAAGGAGCTCTACGATTAACTCACTTTCGTACTGGTTGAGCTTACAACCTTGGGTTATCACCGCTATTCTCGTCACTGGCCATTCACCACCAGGTCTCGTTTCATTGCTGTTTTGATAACAGAGAGTCTTGTCAAAACGCCAAGTAACACACCGTTGTCGTCGACAACTGGAAGAACTTTGAATCCTTTACGCATGATCAGGTCAGCTACGTGAAGAAGTGTGTCAGTTGGTTTTACAGTGATAGCTGGCTTTGTTGCGTACTTACCAATGGGATCTTTGGAGATTTTTTTTAAATTCGATATAAACAGATTTGTGTCAGGTAAGAATGCCGCACTCTGCAAAAGGTTGAAGTAACTTGGCAAACATGCTCGAATTATATCATCCTCGCTGATGAAGCCTATAACCTTTAGATCGCTGTCGACCACAGGTACTCCAGAAATACTCGACATATCCAAGAGTTCGATTACACTTTCGACAGTTTCATTTTCAAAGACAAAAGTCATATCGTAAGTCATCATCTCGGCAACCGTTACACGGTTCATTCATTCCACCCTCTCCACCATTATCAGTTCGAGAGTTTTGTCAATGTCCTCTCTTTTCGGTGGCTCCTTACCAAGGTATTTGGTTTTAGCCACAGCGGCTGCATAGCCATAACGCGCTATATCAAGGCAGCATTTACCTTCAAGGTGACTCAATATCATCGCGGAAACAAACGTGTCACCGGCACCGAGTAAGAAAGAATGCTCAATCTCGAACTTCGGAGAAAATTTCCAAACACCTTCTGCTGTTGCAACGAAGTCGAAGACCGTTCTGTAAGATAAAATAACTAGTTTAGCGCCCCTCTTTATAAATTCCTTCGCAGCACTAACGTACTCTTCCTCGTGTTCAAGATACGAACCCAGTATCTTCTCACTGCGCCGCATGTCGTATTTTATCACGTCTGGAAAAGCAATTTTTATCGACTCGGTGATGATTTCATCGCGAGCCTCCCAAAAGACCGTCTTTCCATACTTTTTTGCGATGCTTGTGAGCTCTCCGTACGATGAAAATGGTACACCTCTTGGGACACTACCGGAAATGACCACCGCTTTAACTTTCTGAACGAGCACTTCGAATCTTTTCAAAAAAAGTTCGTACGCTTCTCTCGATATGAACGGTCCTTCGGAGTTTATTTCGGTGAGCGTGTGGTTGAGCGTATCCTCTATCGCTATATTCTCACGCGTCTCGTCTCGAATGTGAACAAAACTTGTAGTCAGCAATGGTCCCACCTTTCGAAGTTCGGATACGAGAACGTTACCGACATAGCCACCAACAAAACCAGTGAGTATCGTTGGAACGTTATATTTTGACAAAATGACTGCAACGTTAACACCTTTTCCTCCAGGTGTCATCCTGTTCAGTTCATTAGGCACGATATTTAACTTGTTCAAGGTGAATCCGTTTATCACAAATTCTCTATCAAGGGCTGGATTCAAGCACACAGCCAGCACTTTCACGAGGACCCCTCCAAGATGAATTTGTCGGGCCTTCCGGAATAAACGAACCTTCCGCAATTCATAACATTAAGTGTATCTGCCAGTGCAAGGAATCTTTTCAGTGTTCGCGTAGCTATCACTACAATTTTACCATTTTTTGCCATGCTTTTCAGCATATTTGTCACCTTTTCCACGTGTTCATCGTCAAGGTGATCGAGTATGCAGTCGAATATTAGCAACGAAGAAAGCTTCAGTGATGATATGAAGAGCAATAAACCAATTTTTTCGAGCACATATAGAGAGGAAAGAGGTGTTCTTTCGAACTTGTACAGTGCCTTCAGGACTCCAAATTCATCGAGCGTACTTGCGTACTCTTCAACGCTGAATTTAAAACTCTTTCCGAAAACAAGATGCATTATTTCCCTTAAGGTCAAATAGTCCAAAGATTCCAGGTAGTTCGTATCCAAGTAAGTTACTAACTGCCTAAGCTCTTGTTCCTTAAAATTTTGGAGATCTTTTCCATCGAACAAGATATTTCCGGAGTATGAAATCTCCGGATAAATCTCTTCGTTTAATTTTGCAAACGAGCGAAGGAATGCTGATTTACCGGACCCACGTGGGCCGTACAGGAGAATAACATTCCCTGCCTCAAAGACAGTTGAGATTTTTTCAAAAAGATAATTACCATGTACTCTCGCGGAGAAATCAATCACTTCTACTTTGGTTATATTCACCTGCGACTTTATCTTTTTCACCACTTCCCACCTTTCTTTTGGAGGAGTGAACGCTTTGATCCTTCAAACGCTCCTTCAGCACCTGCTCGGCATTCGGATTTCCAGCGTTTAGAAGGCGGATAATTTCGTATTGTGAGAGCAGTTTTTCTCGAAGGAATTTTTTGAACTTTTCCATATCTTACGCTCCCTTCATCGGGGCTTACAGCTTACCACAAAAATTATACCACCCCTTCCTTACCCAGTCTTTGAACTTGTGTGAACATTTTGGGTGGAAGGTTACGTGAAAATTTCGTTCAATAAGCCTTGGGCTTTAACGGTCGAAAAAGAGACGTTTGACAGCTTAACGAATTCCCTCAAAAAAGTTCCCAACATGCGAGAGCTTGAAAAAACAAGGAGCTTTAAACAAATCTTGTGCGAAATTTAAACTTAACCTTTGATTCACCTTGTTAGTCTTAGTATGTGAACAAAACAGTCAGGGGCAAACTGAACGATTTCTGGCAACTGTTCTCTAGAAAGTTTCTTTAGAGTGAAGACATCGTGGTTGAAAAGAGCAACCACTGTACATTGAGGATTATTCATAACATCATCTGCATTACCCATTTCGAAGATGTACCTACCGTACATAATCATTAATCTGTCAGAAAAGCAGTGTACCTTGCCAAGTCGTGGACAATAAAAAGAACAAAAAGTTGATCTCCTCTCCTGAAATCAAGGAGTAAGTTCATAATTTCGAGCTTAATCGATAGGTTTAACATAATGAATAGTTTGTTCAGGTTTTTCCTTGAATATGGAAACTTCTCTATGCCAAAGTTTTTAACCTACTTTTTTGACGTTTCGCTGCTACGCAAATAAGAGTTAGCCGTTAATGCCATTATAATGAGGCACATACCAATTACTTGCATTGTACGTATTGACTCCCTGCGTATCAAATTTCCAGCGACAACGGATACTACGGTTGTCAGATTTGCAAAGAGTGAGGAAATAGTGGGAGAAACTCTACTGAGCATAAAATTAACAAGGAAAAACGCAACAACGGAGGAGAATATTCCTAAATACAGCGCAGAGATGATTACAGGAACCTGAAGCGCCAGTTTAAACTGACCGAATACCAAGCTTAAGAATAAGAAGAAAACAAAACCAGTTATCATCATGAAAAATGTTATCTCCTCTGGTTTGAATTCCGACGAAAATTTTCTTGATGAAATGTTGTAAAGTGCGGCAGAGAAGACGGCGCCAAGTATCAGCAATTTTCCCAACAGTCCTTGGAAGCTGAATTGGCTGAATCCGATTATTAAAGAAACACCAAAAAAGCTCATTAATCCGAAAAGGTACTGGTACCATCTTACACGTTCCTTTAGTAATGCAGGACTTAACAACATTACTACTATGGGAATGATAGCAATAAGCATACCCGCCTCCGAAGAGGTTGTGAATCTAAGGCCGTTCGTTTCAAAAGTAAAATACAGCACTGGTTGAAAGATAACCACTCGCCAAAGCCTCCAGTAAGGTTTTTTTGAGAGCTTGATGATTCGGAGCAAGCTAAGAACCATAACGGCAATTGTTGCCACAAAAAAACGGTATGTGAGAAACGTGTAAGGATGAACATAGTCGAGCGCATTTTTGGTAAACAGAAATGAAAGGCCGAAAATAAGGGAAATTGATAAGCCTGAGATGATGACCGAAAGACTCAAAGTATCGCCTCCATGCTCAGTTGTTGCGTAGTCTTTTTCGTGTGTAATCTAAGAACAATTTGCAAAAATTCAAAAAACCCCGCCGGAGGCGGGGTGGATTCATTTTTTAGTTCTCAAGATTTCAAAAATGCTTCGAGTCTTCTGAATGCTTCATCCAGGTTCTCCAACGACGTGGCAAAGCTGATTCTCACAAAGCCGGGCATATCGAACGCACTGCCCGGCACGGTGGCAACCATCTTCTCTTCCAAAAGTTTGCGACAGAATTCCTCGTCATCACCATCTACCTTGAAGAACAAGTAAAACGCACCCTTTGGTTCAGCAAACTCGAGTCCGAGTTGTTTTGCCCTTTCAACTACGAAATCACGTCGTCTCTTAAATTCAGCAATCATGTAGGAGTTGTCTGTTTTGCATGCTTCGATGGCAGCATATTGTGCGATTGTGTTGATGTTGGAAGTCAAGTGACTTTGGATTTTTGATATTCTTTTCTTAACTTCCTTGTTCTTTGTGGCTGTGTAACCGACTCGCCATCCGGTCATCGCGTGGGATTTGCTGAAGGCGTTCACGTATATTAATAGCTCTGGTCTGACAAGACCGTACAGCGAGTGGTGTTTTCCCACGTACACCAATTCATCGTACACCTCGTCCGTAACAACATAAATGTTCCTTTCATTTGAGATTTGAGCAATCATTTCAAGTGTTTCTCGACTGTAAATAACCCCCGAAGGGTTATTCGGGGAGTTGACCACGATAGCTTTTGTTTTTAAGCTCAGGTGCTGAAGTATTTCCTCTTTTGTTGGCATGAATCCGTTCTCGTAACGAAGCCGTATGACTACCGGCTTGCCCCTGACCAAATGTATTTGCGCCGGGTAACTTACCCAATACGGTGCGAAGAGCAAAACTTCGTCACCTTCGTCGAGAATAGCAGCAAACGCGTTGAAAAGTGCCTGTTTTCCACCGTTCGAGGTGACAATTTCGTCCGGAGCAAATTCAACTTCCTTTTTGTTTTTCAAGTACTCAGAGATTGCCATTCGTAGTTCTGGAATACCGTCGCTGTCGGTGTACTTTGTTAACCCTTTTTCAAGGGCCTCGAACGCTTTTTCAACAATTGGACGTGGTGTTTGAAAGTCGGGTTCACCGGCGGTGAGATTTATAACCGGTTTCCCTTCCGCTTTTAGTTGTTTGGCCAGCGCATCTATCTGTAAAGTTTTAGATGGAGTAATGAGTTGAGTAGGATGCATCTACAGGTCACCTCTTAAATCTGAACACCGGGTATTTTGTTGCGTTGACATCATCAAGACGTCGTACTGGTGTAGTGTATGGAGCACCTTTCACCAACTGTGGATTTTCTTGAGCTTCCTTTGCAATTTTTTCCATCGCTTCAACAAAAGCGTCCAACGTTTGTTTGCTCTCAGTTTCTGTAGGTTCGATCATCATTGCTTCGTGAACGATCAGCGGGAAGTAAATCGTTGGCGCGTGCAAACCGTAGTCGAGCAAACGCTTAGCAATGTCGAGGGTCTTGACGCCGGTTTTCTTGGCAAATTCTTCGTTGTCGATAACAAACTCGTGCATACATATTCTGTCGTATGCGATTTTGAAAGTTTTCGAAAGCTTCGCCCTTAGATAGTTAGCGTTTAGAACGGCCATATCACTTACATGTTTCAAACCTTTTCCTCCCATCGTGAGTATGTAAGTGTACGCCTTCACAAGAACTAGGAAGTTTCCGTAAAAGGTGCGAACCATTCCGATACTCTTGGGTAAGTTATAATCAAGCTCGTACTTTTCCCCGGATTTTCGGACAACGGGTACAGGCAGATATTGGGCCAGCGGTGATTTTACACCAATAGGACCACTTCCAGGACCACCCATCCCGTGCGGTGTGCTGAAGGTTTTGTGTAGGTTCAAATGAACTATATCAAATCCCATATCACCAGGTCTTGTGCGTCCCATTATTGCGTTAAGGTTTGCACCATCGTAGTAAAGTAAAGCACCAACATCGTGCGCCATTTTCGCTATCGTTAATATGTCTTTCTCGAAAAGTCCGAGTGTATTTGGATTCGTGAGCATGATTACTGCAACCGTCTCATCCAAATGTTTCTTCAGTTCCTCAAGATCCACACATCCGTCTGGTCCGGATTTGATTTCGATTACCTCAAATCCCGCCATTCCAGCTGATGCCGGATTCGTTCCATGCGCGCTGTCTGGAACGATTACCTTTTTACGTTTCCCAAGTTCACCGATATCCTCAAAGTACGCGCGTGCGATGAGAAGGCCTGTGAGTTCACCATGAGCACCAGCGGCTGGCTGCAACGTCATGTCGTCAGTACCGGTGATTTCGCAAAGTAGTTCTTTCAGGTGTCCCATCAGTTCTACGGCACCTTCGATCGTTTCGCGCGGTTGGAACGGATGAAGTTGGGTGAATAGTATCGCCATGTCTTCGTTAATTTTTGGATTGTACTTCATAGTACATGAGCCAAGAGGATAAAATCCCCTGTCAACCGAGTAGTTTTTCAAAGCGAGGTTTGTGTAATGTCTAACGACGTCCACTTCCGAAACTTCCGGAAGCATCGGTGGTTTTTTTCTAAGAAGATGTTCTGGAATATTGCAACCGGAATCCGGAACATCATACGTTGGGAGTTCGTAGCCTTTTCTTCCAGGTTTTGAGAGTTCAAAAATTGTCATTTTCTCATCACCTCAACAAGCCTATCCATCGATTCTTTCGTGTTCACTTCCGTAGCGCACACGAGGGCTGATGGGCCGAGTTCTTTGTAAACTCTGTCAATGGGGATGGGACCAAGAATACCATCTTTGGCCATCTCGTGCCATCTATTTCGATAATCCGTGGAAACCCTCACGACAAATTCGTTGAAAAACTCCCCAGTAAATATCCTTGGAAATCCTGCTTCTTCAAGTTTTTTGGCCAGATAATGGGCGTTGTTGTAAGAACGGTAAGCAACTTCTTTCAATCCCTGTGGCCCCATGATCGAGAGGTAGATTGCGTTGATAAGAGCAATGTAGGCTTGGTTAGAACAGATGTTCGAAGTAGCCTTTTCACGTCTGATGTGTTGTTCCCTTGTTTGGAGTATCATGACGTAGCCAGTTTTTCCATCGAGGTCCTTCGTTTGACCAATGAGTCTGCCCGGCATTTTTCTTACATGCTTTTCAAGTGTTGTGAAGAACCCAATTCCAGGTCCCCCAAGGTTTGGAGTAACTCCCAACGACTGTCCTTCACCAACGACGATGTCGGCACCGAACGTACCCGGAGCTTCAAGCAGAGCAAGTGACACTGGTTCTGCTACTACGATGAATATAACGTTTTGACGGATGAATGAACGGATGGTTTTCAAATCCTCGATAACGCCAAAGAAATTCGGGTAAGCGACTGCTACAGCGGCTGTCTCATCGTCTAGTTTGGCTTTAAGCTCATCCAAGTTCACCGCACCAAGTTCGGTATACCCGATTTCTTCGATTTTTATCCCAATGGGACTCGTATACGTTCTTGCGACCGTTCGATACTCCGGGTTTATGGTTTTAGCCACAAGCATCTTGTATTTCCCCGTGATGCGTGTGGCCATTAGTAGACTCTCAGCAAACGAACTTGCACCATCGTACATGGAGGAATTGGCAACTTCCATTCCCGTGAGTTCGCACATCATTGTTTGGTATTCAAAGAGCATTTGGAGTGTACCTTGTGAAACTTCAGCTTGGTACGGTGTGTAGGCTGTGAGAAAATTTGGATTGGCCGCAAGGTGCTTTACCACGGTTGGGATGTAATGATAATAAATTCCAGCACCGAGGAAGACGTTTTCAGGTTGGAACGCTTTGTTTTTCTGAGCGAGTGTTTCGACAATTTTCCTGACGGTAAATTCGTCCTTTCCGTCGGGAATTTTGTAACCATCTATGGTTTTTGGAACGTCCACAAAGAGCTCATCTATACTCCCAACACCGATCTCTTGGAGCATCTCTTTTATTTCTTCTTCTGTGTGTGGAATGTACCGATGCATTGTGTGCACCTCCCAGGATTTCAGCTCTTTTTTCTCACACTACCACGGTAGAACGGTGTTTTCACAACCGTTGCGTCGACGTACTTGTCCCGAATCAGGATCTGAACGCTCTCACCTAATTTGATACTAGCATCTATCATCACGAACGCTATTGGTTTTTCGAGAGTAGGAGAGAAAGTTCCACTTGTAACGTACCCTACTTCTTTCCCATCTTTGAAAACTTGCATTCCATGTCTTGGAATTAGCCTAGACTCAAGGATAACACCTCTAAGTCTGCGTTTCAGCCCTTCTTCCTTTTGTTTGAGTAAAGCTTCTTTGCCGTGAAATTCGCCCTTCTCAAACTTCACTGCCCAACCGATACTTGCTTCCAAAGGAGTCACTGTTTCATCCATATCGTTCCCATACAACAACAATCCTGCCTCAAGCCTGAGAACATCCCGTGCTCCCAATCCCGCAGGTTTGACACCGATTTCAATCAGCTTTCGCCAAACGATGGGAGTTTCACTGGCTGGTAGGTATAACTCAAAACCGTCCTCGCCAGTGTAACCTGTCCTCGAGACAATGCCCCTGATTCCACAAACGTTAGCCTCGGCAAAGGAATAATAGCCGATTGTCTCAAGAGTAGTATCTACCAGTGGCTGTAGCGTTTCCTGGGCTTTCGGGCCTTGCACAGCGATCAAACCAGTCTCATCGGAAACATTCTTTAATGTAACATCGAAATTCTTCGAAAGTCTTGAGAGATGGCTGAAGTCCTTTTCTATGTTAGCTGCGTTAACCACAAACATTACTTTTTCTGGACTTATTTTGTAAACAAGCAAATCGTCGACGAATCCACCTTTTTCGTTACACATTGCAGTGTAAATCACATCACCTACGAGAATAGATGAAAAATCGTTTGTAACAACGTAATCCGCGAACCTTATCGCGTCCGGTCCTTCGGCTATGAACTCACCCATGTGTGATACATCAAACATTCCCACGCTCTTACGCACGTTCAAAACTTCTTGTACGATGCCTTCGTATTGGAGTGGCATATAAAATCCAGCAAATTCTACAATTTTCGCACCGAGTTTGACGTGGTCTTCGTAAAGTGGCGTGTACTTCACTCCTTTTCCCTCCCCTTGCAATATCGTGGTGGCCTCGTCGTATTTGTCCTCCGGAACGAGGATCTCACACTGAACACTGCTACCAAAAATTGGATGGACGAAGAGGTCGGTTTTCTGAATCAAAACTGGAATTCCATACGACTTTAAAAGTTTTTCGACAATATGAGCCTCGATCTCTCCGACGATTGTTTTGACGATTTTCCACATGTCCGCTCCCCACCACAAAATTTTGATAATATCAAACTGTTTGCTTTACTAACATTGTACCATGGTACGAAAAGTAGGAGAAATCCGTTCTATTCCTCCCAATAGCGTTTGCTCACAACTTTCAGGTGAGATGCATCTTTTTTGTATCTTCCCACTTTAGCGCACGGTTTTCCTTCAACTTCCACGATGTCTGCGGTAATGTCTATCTTTTTCTTAAGCAATTTCGAGCCGACACCGTACACATCTGCCGGAACTCCTAAAGATTCGAAGAGCCTTATCTTCTCTTCATCAAAGCCTCCGGAGACGACAATTTTCAAATCTTTCAAGCCAACTTTGTCAAATTCTTGTCTGGCCTTCCACACCAGTTCGGGGCAGACTCCGAAAGACTGTGGACCGATTGGTGTGACTGACTTGTCCCTGAGGTTACCAGAAGTGTCGAAACGCACACCCCAAATTTTTCTCGGCCCAGGTCCAATAACTGGTGACGGATCCGTAATACCGAGGATGAATTCCTTTCCAATAACGTGTTCGTAGAATTTTTTGACTACCTTGAACGTTGTTCCTATCACATCGTTATCCCAATCAACCAGCACGATTCTGTTGACGTTCTCGGGCATATACTTATCGAAGGCTATGGCGGCATCTTCCGTACTACCGTTGTATGCTGCAATTAAGGCATGGGGGATGGTACCCATCGATTCCACACCCCAATAGTCTGCGTTCGCATCGGTGGAGACGCCAAAGGCACCAGCTTTTAAAGCCGCGTAACCATCCGTTGCCTGGACCCAATAGTGATCAAATCGTGCACTGAAGAACAATATCGGTTTACCATTTGCCGCTTCGACAACTTTCTTCACAGCAGTAGCCGTACTCGTTGCGCGTGCGATAACCCCCAGAAGCACCGTCTCCAAGTAGCCAAAATAAACCGGATCCCCTTGAATGGTCATCAAAGGTTCTCCCTCGGGGACGAACTCGCCATCGTAGACTGCCCGCACTTCTATCTCGTCCCATTTATCAACCCAGAGTTCATTTAGTCTAAGTCTTACATCCCATTTTTTTCGCGTAAGTTCAACTATCTCCTCAACGTTCCCTTCTACTGAAAGTTCTTGCATTTGTTTGTCTAACCTAAGGATCTCGCTGTAGAGCTCTCGAGCCTTCTCCTCGTCTTTGTAATATCCCGTGCAATAACGCAGAATTGCGAGCGCCTCGTCCACCCCGCACACTATTGCATCATCCCTTGGGAAGAACTGGTAGTACACTGTAGGGTGTCTATTGTCCTTCTTTAGTACCTCTACGTAGCGGGTGAAGTACTTATCAGAGTAGTATCCCATGCGTATTCGATCTATAGGAACTTTAAACACCTTTGGATGGAGCCGTTTTGTTAAAACAGTCACGGTCTCACCTCCGCACCATTTGATCCGTTTTTGACCTAGTACGACCGGTTCCAGATATTCTTCTAATTACCGTTGATACCGACACCGGTCGGATAATATTACGTTCTTGACAATTCTTCCGGAGTTTTTTGAAACTTCCAACTTCTTCAATCTTTCTCCAAACTTCTAACGCGTCCACGTTTCCTCAACAAGTAAGTTCCGGACCTTGTACTTCATGCACACGCCACAGAGCACGCATCCGACCCGACAATCCTTTGTGGATGTACCAGAATAGAAACGCTGGTATTCTTCCCAAAGGAACTCCTTGCTAATACCACTGTCCAAGTGGTCCCACGGAAAATCTTCTAAACCGTACGGACCAAGGTATTCTTCGAGGTTGACCGCTGAAAAGGCTTCCATCCATTTTTCAAAGGAGAAGAATTCACTCCATTCATCATAGTAACCTTTTTTGTACGATATTTCAATAGCATCGAAGAGTTTTCTATCGCCTCTCGAAAGTACCGCCTCAACGAAACTTTTCCTACCGTCATTTACGTCAATTTTTCCGAATTTTCTGTATGGTTTTAAGAGTTCTCTCACATGGTCCATGTATTCAGGTGGTTGGACTCTGACGAATTGGAGAGCGGTGTGTGGTTTTGGAATCAAAAGATTCACAGACGCGGTAACATCCAAGAATCCGATTTTTTTAACAGCTTTTACAACTTCTCCTATATCTTTTACGTCGTCATCTGTTTCCGTTGGGAATCCGACCATGAAGTACAGTTTTATCCTTTGCCAGCCAGCATTCCTAGCTTCTTGGGCTGTGAGTACGATTTCGTCGAACGTAATCTGTTTGTTAATCGCATCTCTCATTCGTTGGCTTCCAGCTTCCGGTGCAAATGTCAAACCTGCTTTCCTTACTGATGAGATCTTTTGAGCCATGTGTATGTTAAATGCGTCCATTCGTGTTGACGGAATCGAAATTGAAACTTTCTTGTCTTTCGTGAATTCCAGGAGCTGGTCTATTGTTTGTTCGACCGCCGTGTGATCCAGGGCCGATAGTGAGAGCAAGGAGACTTCCTCATAGCCTGTGCTTATTACAAGTTCTTTGACGGCTTCAACGATTCTTTCCGGCTCTCTCTCGCGTACGGGTCTATACACGTATCCAGCATGGCAGAAACGACAGCCTCGTGTACAGCCTCGACTAATTTCCACAACAATACGGTCGTGCACACTTTCAACGTGTGGAACAATTCGTTTTTTCGGAAGAAGGACAGAATTTAAGTCTTTGAGTATGTTCCTGCTCACTTTCGTTGGGACCCAGTCGTACTTGGGAACTATCTTCCTGCCTAATTGTTTGTAAAACAACGGAACGTACACTCCAGGGATTTTTGCTAGCTCACGAAGTCTCTCCTCCCTCGAAAAACCCCGTGTCTCCCACAAAATTGTGAGTAGTTTTTGAAGCTGAACTTCACCATCACCGAGGTATACCGCATCAAATGCCGGAGCGATCGGTTCGCAGTTGTATGCCACAGGACCACCACCGACTATTATAGGGTGATGGTCTGCTCTGTTCTCAGCCCTGATTGGGATTTTTGATAGCTCCAAAAGCTTCAATACGTTTGTGTAGGACAGCTCGTACTGCAGAGAAATTCCAATCATGTCTGATTCGTACAAAGGTGTTTTGGTCTCGAGTGTGAAGAGCGGTACGTCGTTTTTCTCCATGAGCTGAATCATATCCGGCCACGGAAGATAGGCACGTTCAGCAAAGACAAAATCAAGTTCGTTCGCAAGCCAGTAGAGTAGTTCGAGCCCGTAGTTTGAAGTGCCTATCTCGTAAACGTCGGGAAACACGAAAACGACTCGAAGTAATCTTTTCGAAGATGTGTCTTTGACGATACTGTTGTACTCCATTCCGATGTAGCGTGCCGGCTTGCTGACACTCAGCAAATTTTCGGAGAGAAATTTCTGTATTTTTTCCTTTATATTCATCCGCACACCTCACATCGCACGTATCACACGTTTCGGCAGCTTTTGACATTATTCTATTGAATAGCTGAAGGAGATATCGACTTTTGCTACTCCCGATAGATTGAGCTCCACTTCCACTAAATCGGCGGCCTGACGTATGATTTTTCCAGAACTTAGCTTCAAATCCGCTATGTTCTTTGCTCGGAGAACGATTTTAACAGCACCTTGACCTTTCAAGTTTAACGTACCACTGACCAAATTTCGACCGGACACCTTCAGAAGTTTTCCTAAGGACCAGCTGTGGAATACCTCCCAACTCTTTGACACGTAGATGCTACCTTCCCGGTTTATGTCGCTCATAATCGTGCTTCCCAGCGGTACAGTCTTTTCCATGAGCGTTCCATAAATATGAATCTCTCCTCCAGGTAATTCTTCATTACACCTGATGTCGATAACGTAATCAGCCGGTTGCCAATCGGTCGAACTTAGATAGTTTAACTCAACGACGTTCCAGTCTTTCCTACTTACTTGGATGACCTTATTCCTTATGTTAACTCCCTTGGATAGCTCATCGACAACACCTATGACAAACAACTTTCGTCCGGATACGGTCGATTCTTCAGCAGCGGCAGCTAATATCTTTCCAGTTGGAATGTAACCGCGCTCCTGCGGGATACTCGATAGGATCACAAATGCACTATCGATTGCGGCGTAGATGTAGAAGTACTGTTCAAGTTTATCACCTCTGAGTACGTAGTAAATTCTGTGTGACGCAGGAATTCTGAAGAGTGCGTCAGCTTGCTCGGAGGACTTGATAATGTTCTTCTTCGATTCCGCCACAACAAGTTTCGCTATTCCAAACGGAGTGCTGATATAGGTTTCTCCAGATTCCGTTGTCACAATACTTTCTGTGAGCTGATAAACACCACGTGGCAGCTCAACTGGGAGTAGATACTTTGCCGGCGAGTGCTCCGTCACAAGTGACCACTTGCTTGCGGAAACGTGGGCAATTTGCCAGTTAGTGGGTAATTCAAATTTCGTGGGAATACTAGTATATAGTAATCCGTAGCTTGGGAAAATAACAACGGTGTTAGCGTAACAAACTCCAAGGGCCAATGAGAACGCTGTGAAAAAGAAAATGAAAATCCAAACCTTCTTAAAGACCATACTCGCTCACTCTCCTTAATTTTATGGTAGCAAACAGTTACCAAAAACCCGTTGAAGAATCAGCTGAAGAAATTAGACCGAATGAGAAGACCAAAAGATACGACAACCGAGATAATTAAGGATACTGCAATAGCTTTCCAGAAAAGCTCAGTTTTGTGGGTGAGATGTACCGGTGTGAGATATCCTAAGGCCATGCCCGTGAGCAAACCTCCGATGTGTGCGGCGTTGTTGATCGCGCTACCAGGCACAAACCCGAGTGCAATATTGATTATTATCATGGGGAGTAAAGCTGAACCAGTGATGGGTCTTAAGTAAAAAGGGGTATCCCTCCTAAATCCAGCACCAAAGAGAGTGCCAACTAATCCAAAGATGGCACCACTTGCGCCTACCGAAAGAGCATCGTAGTAAAACAGATGGGTTGCAATATTTCCGATAATGCCACTAATAAAGTAATAACTCACAAAACGGGCAGGACCGTAAATGGCTTCCACATAGTTACCGAGGATATAGAGTGCATACATGTTAAAGGCTAAATGTAAAAAGCCGCCATGCATGAACATGGCGGTCACGATTCGAAACCATTCGCCATTCTTTGTTATCAGCGGACCGTATTGCGCACCGAAGATGAGATAAACCACGTCACTGCGGTTGAAGAAGGCACGTACAACGTAGAACAACAACAGTATTGATGAATTGATCAGGATTAGGTACATGTAAACCGGTTGCCTTCTATTCACAATTTACACCTACTTTCGGAGTGATTTGCTCAGAGAAAGATTACTGCGAGATTAAGCAAGTGGGTTGTACTTGAGTATAATCTGGTTTGTTCTCTCTTCTCTGATCTTGTCTACTTTTTCCCAAAGCTCCGAAATCGCAACAATTAGCAAATCTTTGAACATCTCACGATCTTGGTAAACGTCCTCATCATACTGTATATCCTTGACCTTACGATCGCACGTGGCGATTATCTTGAGCGCTCCGCCACCAACTTCCACACTCACTTCTTCGGAAGCAAGTTGCTCTTCAAGTGCCTTCAACTCTTCTTCCATCTTCTGTTGAAGTCTCTGCAGTTCGGCAAAATTCTTTGGAATACCAGGTCCCCCGCTCGCACCGGTTAAGTTCCTGCCACCAAAGCTTCTCAACTTTTTCATGCACTCATCCTCCTTGTGGTTTTTCACGGGTGTCGTTGAATTCATCTATCCGGATTTTCGTATATGGAAAAATTATCAGTCTTCAGTATTTTCATTTCCGGTGTGACCAACAACACTTCCGCACCGTACTTAGGAAATAGTGTTCTTGTATAGAGCCAGCGATCCTTTCCCAGTACAAAACCGGCAGTTGACAGTGCATCAGCGAGTATTGGATCATCACTCACTACGCTTACACTGATTGCGCCTCGAGAAGGTAAACCCGTTTGCGGATCCAGAATGTGGTGGTACCGTACACCGTCGACCTCAAAATATCTTTCGTAATCACCGCTCGTCGCGATCGAACCTTCTTTTAGATAAACGTAGCTGATGCTGTCGTAAGTGTTTCCTCGTGGGTTTCGGATACCAACTATCCAATTCGCCCTGCCGAACTTCGGACCCAGTATCATGATTTGGCCACCGGCTTCGATGAAACCATGGCAGTTTTTGTCGTATTCTTTTGCTATCTGGTAGGCACGCTTGAGTGCGTATCCTTTCAGTATACCGCCAAAATCAAGCCAAGCGCCGTTGGTTTTCACAGATTTCTTCAAGTAATCAACTGCAATCTTCTGGTAGCCACTGTAAAGTAACGCTTCCTTGATTTCTCCAGGTTCCGGAACTCTGAACTCGCCTTCGCTACGCTGAGAGTATTTACTGAAACCCCAAAGGTCGATCAAACGCCCCAGAGCTGGGTCAAACGCACCTTCAGTTTGCTTGGCAAGTTTCAAAGCTAAATCCACAAGTGCGAGAGTTTCATCGTCAACTTGAACCCAATCTTCAGAGTGGTTTAAAACGTCCAACACACTTCCCTTTCGATACGGGTCGTACTTTTCTTCCAGTCGCCTCATTTCAGTGAAAATGGCTTTGGCGATTTTTTCCGGGTTCACCTTCGAAGAAATCTTAATACGTACATACGTTCCGAGGATGTAATCTTCGAAGTCTCGGTATTGCCCTGTTTTGCCGTAGATGAAAAATGCGTAGATAGTTATCAATATAAGGAAAAGACCGATTACTGAATAAACGACTATCCTGTTTAACTTCATAATTTCAACGGGATCGGGTTGTTGCATACTTTACATTTTCCCTCCTCAAGTCCTACGATCTTAGTCGCGTAGCCTTCTCTAATTATAACAGCACTTCCGCATTTTGGACAGTATGTCGATTCAAACATGGGGTCCCACACGTTTCCAAGGTAAACATAATTGAGGTACTTTTTCGCTGTTTCGTAAGTTAACTTCATCTTTTGAAAGTCTGTCGGTGGTTTTGTGTATCGATACGCTGGATGGTACCTTGAAAGGTGTAGAGGGATATCCGTGGATATTCTTGAAAGAAACTTAAATTCTTCTTCGAGCTCGGCTATATCGTCGTTCTCATCGGGGATTAACAAGGTCGTTACTTCAACGTGAACACCAGAACTGTACAACAATGCTATTGTATTCAAAACATCTTCATAGTTGCCTCCGCAAACTTTTCGATAAAACTTGTTATTTATTGCTTTGAGGTCAACATTTGCGGCGTCGAGGTAAGGGATAAGTTCCCTCAGCGGTTCGGTGTTGACATAGCCGTTTGTGACTAAAACGTTTCTCAATCCCACACGCTTAGCCAAGATGGCGGTCTCGTAAACAAACTCGTACCAGACGACCGGTTCACTGTAAGTGTACGCGATCCCAACATTCCCTTGGTGTATGTACCGTTCTGCTAGATAAACTACTTCCTCAGGGGTCAATCTTTTTACGTAGTAAGGCTTTTCCTGAGAAATCTCCCAGTTTTGGCAAAAAGCGCAGTGGAAATTGCATCCCCAGGTACCCAGTGAAAGAATGACCTTCCCGGGGTGGAAGTGGAAAAGCGGTTTCTTCTCGACGGGATCTAAGGCTATGCCGGTAACTTCCCCATAATTGAGAGAATAGAGTGTGGCGGCGACGTTTTTCCTAACCCTGCATAAACCAACCTTTCCATCGGCGATGACACAACGATTCGGACAAAGATGGCATCGGACTTTATTCTCAGCCAGCTTCTCATAGAATTTTGCTTCCTTGTAACCCATCGAATCACCCCTGCGGTTACACACATCCAGAACTATTATAGCACCGTATTCAACTATGCGGGCTTTGTGGTATAATTCATTCAGCAAAATCGACTTGATAGGGAGGACGAAGGATGATTGAGGAACGGCAGGATGGTATGGACAGGGACCAGCGCGAGGCATTGGTTAATAGGATATTACGCGAAAAGGGTAAGGATGCGTTCAAAGAACTGGTACGTCTCCTAGACGATGATGACGCTGAAGTACGTGAACTCGCTGCTGAAGTAATATACAGGCTTGGTGATGAAATTAAGTTGGAACTGGAGAAAGCAATAAGGGAACGTGTAAGGGCTGGCGACAAGAACGATACTGTACTTCTCTACTTAATTGACATAGCAGGAGATTTGGGGCTTCGAAGTGTAGCAAGGGATTTAATTAGCGCACTGAGTCTCTACGATTTCGAGGAGTCGCAACTGATAATCTACGAGGCACTTGCAAAACTTGGAGCCGGTGAAGAATTTTATCCGTTGCTACGGTACATGCTTCTTGAGGGGGAAGAGAGATTTTATTTCGGCAGCCAAGTTGCTATGGCGATGTCTTATCTCGACATTCCTGAGGTGGTTAACGATTTTGTTAAGGCGATCGATAGTGGAGATTTCAGAGATGAGGAGCTTGAAATAATCAAAAAGGCTTTGGGCAATCTTATTGCACGTCGTCCCTCCTACAAAGAGATACTCATTACACTCGTAGGTGAGGAGAATTTTGAAAACTACATCCTGTAAGTTTTTGAATTTGTAAGGGAGGTGTGGTGGTCGTGAATGTACTTTTGATTGCAGGAATTGTGGGGTACTTTATAGGAGCGATACCGTTTAGCTATATCATCCCCAAGTTGAAAGGAATAGACATTACCAAGGTTGGGAGCGGAAATGTTGGAGGGACCAATGTTTTGAGGAATCTTGGAGCTAAGTATGGTGCAGCGGCCATGTTTTTGGACATAATCAAAGCTGTCATTGCTGTACTAATTTTCAAGAGATTTGGTGAGGAACCCATGGTGATGGCTGGAGCAACGTCGGTGATTGGTCACTGTTACTCACCTTTCGTGAAATTCAAGGGTGGTAAAGGCGTAGCAACTACCCTAGGATCGTTCTTTGCTATTTTCCCACAAGCAGGTATGTTCGCTCTCGGGGTTTGGATTATTTTCGTCGCACTCACCAAGTATGTCTCTCTTGCTTCGATAATCGGATTAACGGCAGGAACGCTTTTCGCATTCACGTTCGGAAAGAAATACTGGATAATCTTTCTTGCGCTGACACTTTTTTCAATCATGAGACACAAGGAAAATATCAGTCGGCTTTTGAGTGGGACAGAGCGAAAGACGGACGTGGTAGAATACTTCCTTGGTTGGATGGATAAAAAAACCGAACGTTCGGAAGAACGGAAGTGAGACGTTTGGTCGAGTGCAGAGAAAATCACTCCTCCAACATTTTGCGAACCACATTGATTATATTTGTAGCCTTCGTTTTGTCAGTTTACGGAGCGGTAATAGACGAGCAAAAGGCACGAGAATATTTCTCCGGAGCTCTCAAAGAGTTTTACGATGGCAACATCGAAGCCGCGTACGAATCGGCCATCAAGGCTTTGAGTGGTAGGGTTTACGTCCAAGAACTACCACATTTTTGGTATTTACGTGGTCGGTTAGCCATCATCAACGGCGAAGTTGACAAGGCGCTTCAAGAATTCAGGAATTTCACAACACTTGTGAAAAATGACGATATTGATAACTTGGTCCAAAAGGTAGAGTCGTTCAGAAAATTGAACCTCTCTCGGTCTCAGAGTTTTGAATTCGGCTATGTCACGACACTTCGTGGAAAACAGGCTGGAGTTGATTACTTTCACAGTATAGTGAGTGTGGCAGTCTACGGTGATGAATTATACGCGCTGGACTCCAGGAATAAAAGGCTTGTAAAGTTCAAAGAGAACAAGATAACGCAAATTAGGAACCTCAGTAGGGAGTACAAACAGGTTTCCGTCGATCGTATGGGCAGCGTTCTTTTGCTTTCAAAGGAAGCACTTTACGACGCCCAAGAAAAAGAACTCCTTAAGGATTTGAGAACTCCTGTCATTGCTGGAATTTCGAGAGACGGAGAAGTTTACTTAGTTGACCTTGATACTGTCGTGATTTATTCGTTAACGAAGAGAAATGCAAGAAGGCAAAGTCTTGGTAGAAGGGTTATCTGCCTGGATGCTGAATTGACGGTTGACAAATTGTTCATTTTAGACGGAATTAACCAAGAGATTCTTGTTTACAACGTGCAGGATATGAAAATCATCGAGCGTTTAAAGCCACCAATAAAAACTTGGAGCTTTGAAGTGACTCCTTACGGTGATTTGATTTACCTTGGTGACAACAAAATCATCGTCGGTGAGAAAGATTTCACACTTAAGGATGTCAATTTGATCGAGTACTCCTATCCTATATTGTTTGCAATCAAGTGGGCTGGTTCAACCGTGGATGTTTATCAATTGATCGATGACAAGCCAGTGTTTGTGAGCATTGACAAGATGGAATTTGATGAGCTTTATGCTTACGCGTACGTGAGGGTTGAAGATATTTTTGGAGATACGCTCCACTTTATTCAAAACTTACTTTCGATTGCTGAGCAGGATGTGTACACTCCTTCGTTTGTGAGTTTTAAAAACTTAGAACCGAAGTTCGTTAACCTCAAAGCGTGTGAAAAAGAGCTAGTGGTTTACAGGCTAAGAGGTGTGAAGGTTTCGGGAAATTGTCCGTTGCTCGCTAAATTTACCGGCAATGGTGTAACTGAAAACGTTAAGACACAAAGTTACTGGATTTTTAGATGGCAGTACATTCGTCCTGTGCCAGACGGAATCATAAAGGTAACTGCAAGATTTTCAACAAAGTCAAAAGTATTCTTTGATACGATGTTTTACACAAACCTACTCTTGAAATCCTCTATGCAAAAGGGGCAGTAGTTGTCCATGTTCGGTAAAAACGGAGAGATTGAAGATTTGTTAAAAAAAGCTGTTGAACTCGCACGTTCTGGACGCTTTGAGGAAGCCAAGCCGATATACGAAAAACTTTTGGCCTACGAGATACCTGAGGTGTACAACAACCTTGGAAATATCTATCGTCGCGAAGGGTTGCTTGCAAGGGCTGTTGAAATGTACCGGAAAGCGATTCTGCAAAATCCGAAGTTTGCGCTCGCGTACTTCAATATGGGATGCACGTTCATGGAACTTGAGCGGTACTCCGAAGCGATAATGTTCCTTGAAAAAGCCGAGGCACTTGGTTTTAAGGGCTTTGACCTCGATGTCCAGTTAGCACTCTGCTATCTCGCGGTTGGTGATATCCAAAAGGCAAAGGAAAGAATGCGGGATCCGAGGGTACGCGAAGAGGTTCGCAGGTTTGTCGATGGAGGTACAGATGTATGAACAATGGAGTGGAGCTTAGGTTCTTCGAAGCTTTGGAAGAAACGCTGAGGCAGGCCGTTCAAACGAACTGGTTAATAGTATTGATTATGGCGGTTGTGATTTACCTTCTTCCTGGTGATCTCGAGATGCTGACCATCGTAGGTACTGGTTTTGTGCTCGGAACAACAACCGTTTTTCCGATCATTTCGGAAATACTTACTTCCCTTTTGCCTGAGGGTTCATGGTTACACCGAAGTCTTACAGCACACACTTTCTGGTGGTTGTTGATCATCGGGATAATCTGCGCGGCTTTGCTCTATAGCTTGTACAAATCCATGGTCTTCTTGGCCGGGTTGCTGGCTGGTACACTTTTAACTTACCATTTTTTCTCCACATTCGGTCAAATCGGTTTTGAAACGCGTGATATAATTATCTTAGGGCTGGTAGCAGGCATCTTGATGGGGATTTTGGCTGTAAGGAAGAGTTCGATTTTTGTCGGGTTGGTTGGATTGGCTTTGGCAAGCTTTGTACTATCGTACATATTTATCGAAAACTTTCTTAACAAGATTTTTGTACCTTCCCAAACTGTTCGTCAAATAATTTTAGTTGGAATGTCACTGGTGCTCTTCTTTCTTAGATTTTCAACATGGAGGAAGAAATGATGAAAAGTCAACAAGTTACAACAAAGCCTAGCGTACTAAGAAGGTTAAGAGGGCTTATCCTGTCTATTTGGCTGATAGTTGGGACGTTTCTGTACGTATTTGTTTACGGTGCTTTTGTACTCCTTGTTGGTCAGTTACTTGGCAAAGAGAAGGGTCGAAAATTCATCCTCGGGCAAATTCAGTTATTTGGAAAGTTGGCGTTCAAACTCTTAGGTGTGAAAGTGCACGTTCTGGGACATCTCCCGGATACCTCGAAGAACTACTTGGTGGTTGCAAATCACCAAAGTATTCTTGACATTCCACTGGTACTAGGGTACGTTGGACCTGTTGCGTTCGTAGCCAAAAAGGAATTATCCAAGTTTCCGATGATTAACCTCTTCATTAAGTATCTTGGTAGTGAGTTTATTGACCGTGGTAACGTGAGGCAGACAGCTCTGGTGATTCGACAGGTGATGAAAAAGTTGGCTGAAGGTTACCACTTCCTCATATTTCCAGAGGGCACACGTTCACACAGCGGGGAACTTTTACCTTTCAAACCACGGAGTTTGGAAATAGCCTTTAAATCCGGTGTCCCTGTTCTACCGGTAGCTATCTGGGGGAACCACAGGGTCGTTCCAAAACATTCGTTGACAGTTATGGGGGATAAAACAGGCATCTATATTGGGGAACTTGTTGAGCCGAGGAATTTTGAGAGTGAAGAAGCTATGCGCAATCACGTTCAGCAGAGAATTTCGGAGTATATAGAGGAGTTGAAAAAGCTGCTCTCAGACCTTCAGAGTTAAATGGAAAAAGGGGGCGTTTGGCTGTGAAAAAGGCAGTTGTCAAGGCTCTTGTACTTGATAAGGTTTCGAACGCACCGGTTGTGTTACTTGGTATAGAGAACACGAATAAGGTGTTACCCATCTGGATTGGAGCCTGTGAGGCGAGTGTAATGGCACTCGTGCTGGAAAAGGTTCCATTTGAAAGACCGTTAACACATGATTTGATAATCGAGATACTCGAGACGCTTGAGACGAAGATTGAACGATTTGTTATACATTCAATCGTTGACAATGTATTCTATGCGAAGATTGTGCTCCGTGATCTTACCGTTTCGGATCAAGAAATCGCAGATGGCATCAGTCCGTACCTCGAAATCGATGCCCGGCCTTCTGACTGTATCATACTCTCACTTAAAACTGGGGCACCACTTTATGTGGCTAATGATATTGTCGCTTCTGAGGCTATAACACTCGATGAATTAAAAGAGCCTGAAGAAGCATTTAAAAAGTTTGTTGAGAATCTGGACATAAGCGAATTCAGAAAGCTACTTGACGACCAGATGACTCAAGGTGGAGAATAAGATGCCCGGTTTTAAAAATCCACTCGGCACCATATTTGAAAAGCTGAGTTCACTGAAAAGTCTCATTAAGGAAACAGATATGCTAAAAAAATTGGCAAGTCTGCCTGGTACATTATTGAAGCGTAAGGTTCTTTTCTTTACCGTTCTTATTGCAATCATCGTGCTTGTTCTTGTATTTGCCACTTTGCTGCGGGAAAGGAATCCGCAAACAGAATTGAAGGAAGGCGTTGGGATGGTGGAAAATCTTGTCATATCCATCCCAACAAATGCGTTTCCATTCGAAAAGTCGTTCACCGTACGGGTTGCACCGAGAGATATAAGTGAATCTCTTAAGGTTTTGGGAAATTTCGTTGGAAATATTTTTGAACTTGTGCCGAGTGATGGAAGGTACGATATGGCAGCTGTGCCCATCAATGTAAAGTACTACTTTCCTTCAAACCTAATAGGTAGCAACGATGCGAATTCCGTTGCTTTTGCGAGCGTAAGTCCTGATGGAAAAACTTTTAATGTTATCCCTGGGAGTTCAATAAACAGGGACGAAAGAGGTTACTATGTCGAGGCAAATTTTTTCGTTGTTCCAAAATGGCTGGGTGTTGTAGTAAATCCGGGAAAGGTCCTTCAAACAGGCTTACGGTCCGTCAGAGAAGTGATATCCGCAGAACCGGCGCTACTTATCGTTCCAGGTAGTGATCCAAATTTCGGTGGGGCGTTCGAATCTGGAAAGGTTACGAGTGTTTCAATATGGCAAGCTGCCTTTCCGAATCGCTCAATATACATTTACCGTTATCCACTTACCGAAACCCGTTCGTTTAATTACACTCAGGCGATGAATCAATATAGAGCCAATTCACCTCTTCCAAGTGAGATAATTTTCGAGGCCGAAAGATTGGCAATGTTTTTAAAGCAGCGTTCAAACGTGGAATTCGATATCTTAGCTCATGAGATCGGTGGCCTTATAACTTACTATTGCCTAGCGAATCATCCAGAAATAAGAAACGTGAGGCGCGTTGCGTATCTGTCCGTTCCATTCTACGGAACGAATGTGGCCGACCCACGGTTGCCGTTATCGCTGTATCCTACAAAGCCTGAATCCGGTGAGTTGCTTTACAAAATCCCTGCAAGCATCTTCTCGAATATAAAGGCGTACTTAAAGTCCTACATTGAATCGGTAAACAGTTATTATGACGACCTTATACCCGAATCGCAGGTACTGATAAAATTGAGGTTTCTGCCCTATAGAATGGACATTGAAGCGATCGCTTACATGGGCAACACCCCACCACTTTCAATAGATGTAACTGGCAGCATGTTGGAGAAATTCTATCCAGAATTAGTACTGAACACAGGTGACGGAGTGGTAAGCAAGAGTAGTGCAAGGCTTCCATACATGACACTCAAGATTTTCAACGGTAGTTGGAACACGTTCTACTCCTCAGATGAATTCATAGAAGAGATCAAACGGTTTTTCCAGTATGAGACGCCCGCCGTTCCGGATTTTAAAGATGACACTTTCGCAGAGCGTGTAAAGGACGAGCGTGAAAAGATATTGGAAAGATTCTTTGGTACTCGCGAAAAATTCACGTTCTATACGCAACAGTGGGAACTGAGTGACAATCCAAAGCTTAAGTTTATCCGGTCGCTCAATTATCCTGGTCGACAAGTTTCAGTGTTCGGGAACGTCATCTATACGGCTGACGAGAAAGGACTTTACATTGGAGGTACGAAGGTCTTTGAAGAGACCATATTTAACTTGAAACAAACAATGGATGGTGTCAGTTATGGAACGGTCAGTAAAGTAATGCACAGGAAATTAACAGACGTGGTAACCTACAACCAAATACCAGCTGAAGATTACTTGGCCACAAAAGATTTTGCGATTTTTGCAAGGCCAAGACCGAATGATTGGATCGAGTTCGTCGATGAAAACGGCAATCTCATCACAAGGTTGCGTGGTGTTTATGGACGTGTGGTATACGATGGCGAAGAAATTCTGCTACTTACAAACAGAGAGGTTTATCGGTACTACTACGGTGTAAAGTACACCGCTCCGCTTGGTTTGAGGCAAAGCTACGACATGACTTACGCCGTAGTTGTCGGTGATTACATCTTGGCAACCACACGAGCGTACGGGTTGCTTATATTTGACAAAGCAGGTAATTATGCATACGTTGGTGAAGGATGGATAGGAAACTTGGGCTTGTATAAGTCGAAGAACTACGTGCTTGCTGTTGGTGATAGCTTCGTTACGGTAATAGACATTCAAAACAGAAGAATAGACCGTATTGTTGAGGACGTACCTGGCATAGTCTACGATGCTACGGTCTTCGACGATGTGTTGTACATTTTGACAAGCGAAGGATTGTTACTGTACAGAGTTCTCTAAGCAACGTACAGTTTATGAAAAACAACGCTCGGGATCAGGAGGCGAGGATTGTGATTCATTTATTTCTTGCACACTTTGTTGCTGACCACGGATTTACCGATAACACGAAGATAAGAACGTACAAGGGTACAAAGCTTTTAGAACATGTACTGTGGTCGATTTTTGCTTTTCTTGCGTTCACGTTTGACACACTCCTAAAATTTTGGACTGGTAGGATTGTACTTATATTTGCTATAATCATCCATGTTGCGGGGGATATTTTGAGAACGAAACTTGGTAATTCGCAAAAGGTTCATATCCTCGAAGCCATCTTAATGGTTGTTATGTTTGCCCTGAATAGGCTCGTTTCAAAAGCCTTTATCTCGTCCTACATTTCGAAAGAATTTGCGTTATATCTCCTTGGAATGGCTGTTGTTACGATGGCAGTCACTTATGTCTTCCGAAATTTCTATCCCGGAGATCTCAGCTACAATGACCTCGATGGAATATCCGAACGCTTAGCATTTTTTATATTCTTCTTAGGAAAAAGTTACTTACTTGCTGCTCTTTCACTTGCACTCGGATACCTGTACAAATTGTGGAGGGTTAGAAAGTATACACCCACGTGGTGGATAAGCCCTCTTTCAGCCGTATTGGTAACGCTGATCTGGAAATTTCTTATCTGGTAGTAATAGAGATTATCAAAGCTGCAACAACGCGATAAGGACATTGTGGAGGTGCTCAGTGTGAGACTTTCATTGGAGTGGCTGAACGATTATATTAACGTAACAAAAGAGGAGATTCTCGAAAAACTACCCAAACTTGGTATCGATATCGACGATCATGGATTTGTATCACCTGTCCATGGCCCTATTGTGGTGGGATTCATTGAGTCGCTGGAAAGACATCCTAACGCTGATAAATTACTTATTTGCAGGGTTAATATTGGTAACGACGTCAAAACGATTTTAACTGCGGATACCTCGGTTCAGACGGGTGCTTACGTGCTTGTCGCTCTTCCAGGAGCGAGATTGGCAAATGGGGTGGAGATTACCCGTCGTGAGATGAGGGGTATTGTTTCTGAGGGAATGCTTTGTTCTCTAGAGGAGTTAGGCTTGGCCGAGAAGAGTGATCATGTTTTTATGACAAATGAAAAATTACCAATAGGGGAAGATGCTATCAGAGCTTTAAAACTCGACGACTGGTTCTTCGAAACGGATATAACCCCAAACAGAGGTGATTGTCTCTCTTACTTTGGAATCGCTCGTGAACTTGCCGCAGGTTTAAAGCGCGTCGCACAATATCCAGTACCCAAAGCGCAAGCTTATGGTGAAGACTTCGTACCAGTCGAGATACAAACTGACGGCTGTTGGAGGTATACCTGTCGGGTAATAAGAAATGTCAAAGTAGGGGAGAGCCCGTTCTGGCTGAAGAAGAGGTTGATCGCTTCTGGCTTAAGGCCGATAAATAACATTGTAGACATAACGAACTATGTGATGCTCGAAACTGGGCATCCGGTTCACGCTTTCGATTTAAAGAAACTTGCTGGGAAGATTGTTGTTCGCGAGGCGAGAGCCGGAGAGAGAATGTTGTTGCTTGACGGCAGAGAATACATCTTTAGTGGTGGGGAAGTCCTCATAACAGATGGTGAGAAGGCATTAGCACTTGGTGGAATTATGGGTGGTGAGGAGTCCGGAATATCGGACAATACCACCGATGTCTTACTTGAGGTCGCAATGTTCGACCCTGTCATAATTAGAAAGACGTCGAGGCGCTTGGGAGTAAGCTCAGATTCGTCTTACAGGTTCGAAAGAGGCGTCAACTTTGAGGACAATACTTATGTGATTGAGAGACTCTCCGAACTCGTAGAAAAATTGGCTGGTGGTCAGGCATCAAGAAAAGTGATTGATGAGTATCCGTCCAAGCGCGATCAAAAGGTAGTTTTTGTACCAAAAGGACTTCCGAAGAGAGTTCTTGGGATCGAAGTGAAACACATAGGTGAGTACATCGAACCTCTTGGCTTTGAGGTGGAAGAAACGAAAGACGGATACTATGTGTACGTCCCGGCACATCGATACTTCGATATAAATATTCCCGAGGACATCATAGAAGAAGTTGGAAGAATTCATGGGTATGAACACATGCACTCGGAGCCGCCGAGATTACTTGCAATCGAAAGAGGCAGAGACGTGAGACAAAAGATGAGGTACGAAGTTAAGCGGACGCTGACTGGTTTGGGGTTTAACGAAGCAAATAATTTGTCTTTTGTGTCCAGCAAAACAATTGAACTTTTGAACTTCGTTGGACACGGTGTGCCCATTCAAAATCCTATCGTTGCCGATTTTGATGAACTGCGACCATCTCTTTTATACGGCCTCCTCGAATCGCTGGCATACAACTATAAGAGACAAAACAGGGATATCAAACTTTTCGAGCTTGGGAAGGTCTTTTGTATGGTTGATGGAAAGCCATTTGAACGTGAGGCCCTTGGTATAGTCATGACTGGTAGGGAGTCATCGAGGGATTACACCGACAAACGCGTGGTCACATTCTACTCACTTAAGGGGGTTATTGAAGAAGTACTCGAAAAATTCAACGCTCAGGTAATTTACAGGCAAGCCAGCATTCCAGGATTTCTGAAATCCAGATGCGCTGAAGTCTTATACAAAGACTCGGTATTAGGTTACTTTGGAATGTTGGATCCCGAGGTAGCGGACAAGATTTATGATGTCAAAGATGAGGTTTACGTTGGCGAGATATACCTGGAAATTCTCTTTGAAGCAGGTACCCGCAGGAGAGAGTACAAGAGTGTACCACTATATCCTTTCATCCGACGCGATGTCTCGTTCCTTGTACCGGTTGGATTTGAGATTTTCAAAATCCTGGAGATTTATCAAGCTGTTCCGTTGGTTGAGGAAGTGGGAATTGATGATATATACCGTATCTCCGACGAAGTGTACAGTGTGACGGTCTACGCGAAATTTAGAAGTCCAGATCGAACTTTGAGTGATGAAGAGGTAGATTTAACGCTCGATGATATAAAGAAGAGAATAGCAAAGCAGTACGGTATCAAACCCAGGTTTGAAGAATGAAATCTGACTGAGAGATTAAGGGAGACATGCCCATGGGTTCTGAGGTTCACGTCGTTGGAGCGGGTCTTGCTGGCAGTGAGGTTACCTGGCAACTTGTAAAGCGTGGTTACAAGGTCATACTGCATGAGCAGAAAAAGGTAAAAAAATCACCAGTTCACCATTCAGAATCTTTTGCAGAACTGGTCTGCAGTAATTCTTTGAAATCTTTGGAGATTGAGAATGCCGAGGGGCTCCTGAAAAAAGAGATGGGGCTTTTCGATAGTCTTATCCTGAGCTGCGCATTTGAGACACGCGTGCCTGCTGGAAAAGCTTTGGCGGTTGACCGCGAAAAATTCTCGGAATGTGTCACTCGGAAGTTACTCGAAACGGGATTGGTCGAATTAATTTGGGAGGAAGTGGAAAAACCTGGGGATGCGGGTATCTGGATTATAGCAACTGGACCTACAACGGAGGGAAAGCTTGCCGAGTGGATAACGCAAACAACAGGTGGGATGCTGAGTTTTTTTGATGCAGTTGCACCTATTATCAGTGCTGAGAGCATTAATATGAACGTGTGTTTTGTGGCTGATCGTTACGGTGTCGGCACAGGAGATTACATAAATTGCCCAATGAATCAGGAGGAGTATGAAAGATTCTGGGAAGCTATTGTCTCAGCTGAAGTTATTGAAATGAAGGACTTTGACCGGAAACTCTTATTTGAACGATGTCAACCTATCGAAGAGATAGCACGCTCGGGTAAAGATGCTATGAGGTACGGACCACTTAAACCCGTGGGAATAATCGATCCACGAACTGGTAAAGAACCCTACGCTGTTGTCCAGTTGAGGAAGGAGAACATCGAAGGTACGATGTACAATCTTGTAGGTTTTCAGACACGTCTGAAGTGGAATGAACAAAAACGTATCATCAGGATGATACCGGGACTTGAGAACGCGGAGGTCTTGCGCTACGGTGTAATGCACAGGAATACGTACATTCAGAGTCCCAAAGTGCTTGATGCGTTCCTGCGATTGAAAACGGATAGGAGGATTTTCTTTGCTGGTCAGATAGTTGGTGTGGAGGGGTACGTTGAATCGGCAATGACAGGAATCTACGTTGGTTTCAACGTCGCCAGAATTCTTGCGGGAAGGGAACCGATAAAGCTCCCAGATTTTACGATGTCTGGAGCACTCATCAGGTACGTGACAACGGCTGATGAATTAAAACCCATGTACGCAAATTTTGGACTACTCGGAGGTGGTAAGAAGCGCAAGGATATTGCACTTCGTGCACTAAGATGTATGGAGGAATTTGTCAAAAACTTCGAATTGTGAATGTTTTCCACCTGTTATGCGGTTACGCTTATCAAACCATCGGCACGAATTTTACAGAGGTTACGGAAAATTCTTCAATGTTCGTTCTAACTTTTACGATTTTCTTTAGTGTCTGAGCGTACTCGTTTCCAACGGGAATCAACAGTATTCCACCCTCCGAAAGCTGGTCAATTAACGGAGGAGGTATTTTTTTTGCATAGCACGTGGCCACAATCCTGTCGTAAGGAGCGAATTCTGGAAGACCTTCTTTTCCATCGCGCAAAAACACGTACACATTTTCGATTCCAAGTAACTTAAATCGCTCAGCAGCCTTCTGAGCTAATTCTGGGACAATTTCAACGGTGTAGACCTTTCCCAGCGGGCCGACCAGAACGCTAAGAACAGCCGCGTTGTAGCCACTCCCAGTCCCTATCTCGAGCACCTTTTGGCCTTCCAACAATTCGAGTTCCTGACACATTATTCCAACCATATGAGGGGCCGAAATGGTTTGACCATGACCAATCGGTAGAGGGATGTCAAGATACGCACTTTCTGCAAATTCTTCGGGCACGAAAAGTTTTCTATCCACCATATTCATTGCGTTTATCACTCGTTCGGAAACACCGTAATATTTGAGATGCTCGTACAAATCGTTCACCTCGAATCCTTGCTATTTTACTTGACAGCACTCAAAAGACTTTCTAAAATCCGCTCTGATGCTCTTCCATCCCCGAAAGGATTCGGTTTATCGGGCATTTGAGTATCTAAAGCTTTGCAGAGATTCTCAAATACTGAGTCTTCGCTTGTTCCCGCCAGAACGCCAAAACCGTTCTCGATTAACTCCGGTCGTTCAGTTGTTTCACGGCAAACGACGACAAATTTTTTGAAGGTGGGAGCTTCTTCTTGAATACCGCCACTGTCAGTTGCGACAAAGCGTGCCCCCTCAAGAAGTGCAGTGAGTGTCACATAATCAACGGGTTCGATGAGCTCCGAGAATCTACAATCACCAAGCTCATCATACACAATATTGCGCACCTTTGGATTCTTGTGAACCGGGAAAACTATCTTTATTTTTTCGCGCTCGGCAAATCTCCTCATCGCTCGTAAGATGTTTGACATGCGATTGCCAATGTTTTCCCTCCTGTGTAGAGTAACAAGAAAGTAGTCCTCATGGTCGACTATTGAGGTTCTTATCTTGGCTAAGTCGAAGTGTTCCATAACATATTTCTGCGCATCAATTACGGTATTACCGGTAAGCCTTATACGCTCCATCTCGAATCCCTCGGAGATGAGTTGCTTTACTGCCCTTTCAGTTGGAGCGAACAGTAAATCCGATACTTGGTCGATTACCCTTCTGTTCATCTCCTCCGGAAAAGGGTCACGTAAACTCCCGCTTCGCAATCCAGCTTCCACGTGTCCAATTTTCAGCCCCATGTTGAAAGCTGCGATTGCGGTTGCCATCGCGGTTGTAGTGTCACCTTGAACGAGTACGTAATCGAAAGCTTGAGTTTTTGCGTAACTTTCGAATTGAAAGATGACTTTTGCAGCAACCATATTCGGTGTCTGGTTTTGGACCATAACATCCATATCGTAGTCCGCATCTATGCCAAAAATTCCCTTCATCATGTCAACCATTTCTCTATGCTGGCCTGTACATATGAATTGGGTATCAATGCCCATCTCTTTGGCCTTGAGGTACAACGGAGCGAGTTTGATTATTTCCGGCCTAGTTCCGAATACAATCGCTATTTTCATCTGATCCATTCCTCCCAATTTGAGCGTTCACATCAAAATGTTTCGTTTCTAACTCAGAGGATCTACAAACAAAGTCTTAAAGTCGGTGTAAATTACCAATCCGGGTTTGAATCCTTTGGGTTTTCTGACGTTTTTTACATACGTGTAGTCCACCGGAACGTTTGATGAGTACTTACCTTTGCTGTACGTAGCTGCCAACGTTGCGGCAAAGTGTAGTGTATCGTCATCAACTTGTTTTCCTCCAGTTCGGATAATGACATGGGCACCAGGTATTCCTTGTGCATGAAGCCATATGTCGTATCCCGCAGACGTTTTTACTAGTTCATCGTTTTGACGATTGTTCTTTCCAACCAGGATCGTAAATCCGTTGTAAGTGTATTTACGCGGTTCGCTTGCTGGACTTTCTGATTTTTTCTTCGAGCGGCTGTTCGACGAAATCATACCGTTTTCAATCATTTCGTCTTCTATTTCCGTAAGTTCTTTAATATTTTCGGAGTTTTCTATGGTAACAACGAGCTGTTGAAGGTACGCAATTTCGTTTTCCAGTTCCGTTAGCCTTTCCCGTACACCCGCGGCTTTTCTTTTCAGCCTTGAGTAAATCTTGAAGTACCGGATGCTGTTTTCTATCGAACTGAGGTGTGGTTCCATTGGAACTTCAACCTGTTCTCCCGTTTCCCAATCAAGCAAAGTTACCCTTTCCAGGCCGGGGGGAATCTGGTAACTGTAGGCCTTTAGAAGTTCTCCGTACTTTTTGTAAAGTTCGAAATTGTTGGATTCGGAAAGCTCGGTAACGAGTTTCGAATGAAGCTCAAGTAAGGAATCTAAACGAGATTTGGCGGCAGCTAGAAGTCTGTTTTTCTTTTGAACATAAACGTCTTTTTGCTCAACGAACGCGAAATGGTGATTTAAGCAACCAAAGACATCCTGACATTCCTTAAAGTCGATGTATCTATGTATCCTGTAAATGGAAACATCAACTGGTTCATCCCTTTCAAAGTAAAGGTAAATCAATCCTCTATTAACCTCGTCAAGGATGGATAAAAGCGCGTGATGAAGATTTCGAAAATCCTTTTCGGAAAGGTTTTCAACAGGTAAATCTTCGATGTCTGCTCTGAACAGCAGTTCTTCGGCACTTGTGCGTGAAAATCCCTGTAGCACCGTGTAAATAGCCTCTGAAAGTTTTTTCCTTCCACTCCTTAGAAGTCGCTCCTTGAGAACTTCAGAATCGCACAATTCCTCCGGAAGAGACTTTTCCACGGGGAATTCTTTAAATGGTTCGCCAGGGAATATATCTCTAAACCTTGTTTTTACCCTCTTGAACGCGTCTAAAATCACTCCCTCCTCGACTAGAATGCAGTTGGAATGTTTACCCATGATATCGAAGTATAGCGAATAATTACGAAGCCGACCAATTTCGTCTATCTTCGCGATTCTGAGGGTTGCAGTTCGTTCATATCCTTTTGGAAAAAACTCTACCACCCTTCCCCCCCTAAGTCTACTACGAAGAAGTTCAACAAAGCCGTTCTTTTCTGTGTTCATGGGTGTATGCTCAACCCAAGATAAGTAAGCAAAATTCGGATGTAACGAAACTTTGAGATCACCCTCGTCAAAAGAAAAGTAAAGAGCCTGGTGAGACAGATAGATGTTTTTCAAATTCCGACCCACAACCCGCTCGGCAATTTTTTCAACGCATAACTTCATCAAAAAACCATCGAAAGGCATGACGTTAGATCACCCTCTTTGAAATATCTATGATGGTGATAGAGAGACTAAGTATGGAGAGTAGGAGGTACATGTACGTTTCCGAAAGTATCGAGAGTAAAACGGATGTGATTGTTGTCACTAAAAATACGGCGGCAATTTTTTTGGTAGTTTCCACACGATTCTCCGACTCTATCCAGGATAAGTAAAAGGTGAACCTCTCGGCACGAGTCGGTAAGAACTGAAGGCCCGCTTTCTGACAATAGAGACCGAGTAACGACGAGGCCAAGGCGAGTGTGAGGAAAAGAGGCACCACCGCTCTTTCAATGAAGAAAAAATATGAAATAACCATGAGAACGGAAACAAAAATCGGGAACTGTGTTGGACGAACTGCTTGGTAGAACTCCCACTTTTTGGAAAGGTAGTAGAAGAGTATGAAAAACAAAAAGTTTGCCGTGATTGAAATAAAGGCCATCGCACGCGAAATATCATTCAGATGCCACACGTACGGTGTGTAGAACTCCTGTATGAGGAAGAAGGAGAAAACGAGTGAAAATCTAGCAACTTCTTTGTGGAGTTTGACATCTGGCCACAAGGCTTTCCTTTCCTTACCAAAGTACTTGTGGTAGATGTCGAGCTTTTCAGTTGGCGACAACTTGATTTTGAACCTCTTATCTTCCACTACGAAAAACGCCACGGCAATTGCGGAGGTTAGTAAGAAAATAGCTCCGATTACTAGTACATCTTTTGATGAACCAAATCCAAGTACCGAAGTTACCAATCCCGCAAAAACTCCAAGGAATGCCGAAATCGAAAGCAAAAGCTTGGCTTTCTCGTTGTTAAGATTCATCTTATCGCTCGCAAGTCCTGCAAGACTCAAGGAGTATCCAAAAATTGATAAGTTAAACAATATTAGGTAAAGTACCTTTCGAATTGTCAACTCCGGAACAACTGACACGGCTGTGAGAGGAAACAACAGTGCTGATGAAATTCCAAACAAAAAGAGATAGGGTGTCCACCTTCCAATTGCACTCCTTGTCACTTCCAGAACGTAACCAACAAACCTGGTCAAGTGAACCAAAAAAACGTATTCGAAAAGCGAGAAGATCACAATTGCCCACGGAAATCTTGAGCGTTCAAGTAATTGAGAAGGAACGTTGACCGAGAATATTGTAATCACGAGGTGTAACGCAGCAAAGCCAAAGAGAATTAGAGATAGGTCCTTTGCGTAAATGAACCTACTTCTCTTGTACTTCTCGTAAAGTACCTCCCACTTGGGCATTTTTGACCTCCTTATCCCCAAATACAACTTTCGGAGTTTTTATAGCTATTTGTACCTCTCGACTGTGAACTTAAAAATCTCAAACTTATCATCAAAAATTCCGGCTTTTATCTTTGCAATCCTAATCTGTTCTTCAACAGTATCGACACCTTCTATGTCAGGTAAAAGTAACCCCCTACGCCATCCTTTTTGCACTATGATGCCGTACTTCTTCGGGTCCAGTTCGTCGATACTTCTGACAGGCTTGTAAGGACTCAGCACATCCACATTCACGACTAAATCGTCTAGTTCGTTCGGGGTAACTGGAGGAAACCTGGGATCTCGAGTTGCTGCGGCTATCGCGTTGTCGCGGATTTCCAAAGCCAGATTTTCGCGAACCGGTTCAAAAGTGCCAATGCATCCACGTAGTCTTCCATCAAGTGTGTGCAATGTGACGAAAGCACCTGCTCGTCTTTCGAAAAGTTCCTTTGGCAATCCTTCATAAGGCTCAATAACTCTTTTGTAAAGTACATAGTTTTCAATTACCTCTATTGCCCAACGTACAAATGGATGCTCTCCTCGCATTCTCTCCTTGCCCCCCGTTAACTTACGCAAATTCAATTTGTGAACGATACTAGCGTTTTTCTTGACGTTTCAACAGGTCTATCACAAGCATAACTTCACCGACCCCGGCACCTAATCTTTTTGCAATGTCGATCGGTTCTAAGCCATTCAAATAAAGTTTGTAAACTTTATCTTCGAAGCTTTCAGTCTCAAAATTGTCTGCTGCTAGATTCACAAAATCGATTCCACTTGTTCCCTGCTTATCTTTCTGGAACTGAGCATCTGAAACTAAGAGAAGGGGATGTTCTGCCTCATTTTTCGAGGAAGGCACGGGATTTGGAGCTTCGGTAATGTTTGTCGTAACGTTGTTAGCCAAACTTGAGCTCGTGCGTGCTTCAGATTCTAAAAGCAACGCTGAAAACTCAACATATTTATCATTTAACGCTTTTATCACTTCACGGACTTCTTCTAACTTTTTATCCAACAACTCCAGCTTCGAATCAACGAATACGCGAACCTTTCCCATCAGTTCAAGTAATCGCTCTTCTTCCTCTGATAAATCAACATTTTCGTATCTTGATTTTTGAACTTGCAGAATGAAGACTATCCAAGCAAAGAGTAATGTTGACGTTACCGAGAGGATTACAAACCAGTCGATTATCCTCATTGGCCTTCTCCTTTCTTGTAAACGACGTTCGGGAAGTAAAGTATGTCCAAACCTTCCCAAACTAAAACGTTCCTGTTTACTCTCGTCGGTGTCGGATCAGCCAACTCAAGCTCCGCTTCCCTTGGAATTTTGACCCTCAATTGCGAATTTCCAATGTTGGAAAGTCTTATCTTACCAAGTCCTGCTTCAAACTTTCCGTTTGGGTACTTTCTCACCAAACCTGAAAGCGTAACCGTTTCCGTTATTTCGAGCAACGTGTCTCTCGATGTAGCCGTGGATTCCACGTTGAGTACGTTAACCTCCCTGCCTATATCCCGCGAAATCTTGGAAAAATATTCTTCAAAGTTTTTCTTGGAATTTGCACCGTAACTTCTCATGAACTCTTCGCGCTTCTTCACATCCTTGAATCTCAGTCCACCGAAAGTTGTTATTGTAGCGATTTCGGAGAAACCAACTATGACATCCGTGGTGTAATACTCGAACGAAAAGTTACGTCTGACAAAAAAGAGCGATACAAAGTCGATAAGCAGGAAAAATACGAGTACGAATATCAGTACGTAGAACAGCGCTTTGTTGTTCACTCCAGTCATTCCCTTCCTTCAATATTGCGATTTTTCTGCGCAATCGATTTTCTTGAGATTTTTATATCCTCGATAACTCTGGCTATACAGTAGATGATAATAAGAAACTCGAACCGTCCCGTGAACATTCCGAATGTTAACGTCCACATAGCGGTTAAAGGCATCTTTGGTGACGTAACACCTGCTGATAATCCCACACCATCCATTGCGGATGCAAACTCAAACATCGAACTTACCATATCGTAACCATGTAACATGAGTATTATAGAACCAACGATGAATGTTATTAAGTATAATGACAGTACAAGTAACGCTTCCCTAACGTTTTCAACCGAAAATTCCA
>JAUQPP010000054.1 GCA_030550315.1 Thermotogota bacterium
AAAGTACCAGATCACTTTTGGATTTATTCACCAAAGGTTGTTCCACACGAAGACAACACGTACGCTGTTAGTGCAAAATGGTGCGGAAAAGACATTTCAAAGCTCATAGATTTCAGTGAAGGAGAATATATAGGAATTTCGGCAGGCCATGTTATTGGTGAGCGTGGAACGCAACTTTCTATGGAGACTTTTCACACTGGTGGAAGAGGACTGAGTATGGGGCGAGTCAGCGCTTCTGTATTTCGTAGGGCATTTAGTGCAAGATCTTACCAGGAATTTCTTGAAGGCATTGAGCAGGACTTCTACAACGATATGAATGAGTCTTTACTGGAAAAACTAAATTCAGTATCGCTTTACTTTGAACTTCTTTATAATCTTGCTCAGCAATTGAGAACTGAGGGAATTATGTCAGTAAACGAATACTTCTTCAACTTGGAAAAACGTGGACCTCTCACTTGTATGTCTTTTGAAAGAGGTCTCGATGTTTTAAAAGAACTTGAAATAGGAAGGGAATATATCGAAACCCATCCGAGAGTAGAGTACGCTTTCTTCAGGAGGTGTACATGAAAATGAAACAGCGAATTGTTAGATCACCAAAGCCAGGCAATAAACTAATCACTAAACCCTCTCTTGAAGAGGTAATTGGCTCAACAGATAGAACAGATAATACCATCTCTCCTGAGCTTAGTGAGCCTATTGACAATGACGATCAAAGTTATACGGAAAGTAAGCTCAGCGAAGAACTTGAAGCCATCCAACTGAATCCTGAAGTTGGCCTTTTGCCAAGTAAGGAGTTTACGTGTGCAATCGTTAAAACAGAAAGAGGGTATCGCATCATAAACTTTTCCCAAGTTGCGATAGCCGAGGGGTTAATTAACGCTATAAAATCTTTTCCGTATTTTGAAAAACTCGATTCAGAAAAGCTACTACACCTCCTCACAGACGAAAGAACTACGAGCGACTTGTTTGAAGTTAAGCGTGGCCAACTTAGTAAGTCGATCGTTTTGTTACCAAACTTTGAAACTATCACATTGAGTATGATGAAACGAAAAAGAGGAAAAAATGAACCAGCTGACGATAAGTATTACAGAATTTTTCGAAGTATAATTCTCAAGCATGTAGACGAAATCAACCAACTGAATGCCAACGACTTTGAAAACGTCACAACATTTGAAGAATTTTGCGAAAAATTTTTCAAAAAGGTAGGAATAATTAGTGATGAAAAGCTAAACATATTGGACGCACTGCAGCACAGCAAGAGGGCGATGAAAGTCTTGAAAGAATACTACGAGTTTTTCTGCAAAAAAAGCTAAGGAGGGGAAACATGAAAAAAATATTCGTGCAAAACGATTTAACTGACGTTATAATGGAAATCTTGAAAAGCTTGGATACACAATTCGCAATTAAAAACGAAAAAATGAATCTCGAAAATATGATAACGTCAGCGCCAGAAGATTTAGATGAGTGTTTTTTGTATATAGGTCGACTTGAGGAAAAATACCTCGAAAAGCTTAAGGAGAAAGAAATTATCGTTATATTCGAGAAACAATTTGAAGCTGAGCTTTTCGAACATTTTCTCGAACTTGAAATTATAGGGGTTTTCAGAAAGGAGAGATTAAAAGTCGAATTCGAGGAAAAGGGAAAACTCGAAAAGCTTCTCAAAGAAAGTTTGCGAAAGCAAAATTATAGACTAAAATTCGAGGATGGAAAGTATTATCAAGAGGTTCCATACAAAATCATTAAGAATTGGAAATTCTCAGTAAAAATCAACGACCCAAAGCATGTTTACGAAAGAATTAAATTCGTGTCGATATTCCTCGATCCGACAATGCAGTCCTTTTCAAGAGCACTCAGAAAGATAATCCAAGATTTTAGGCGAGTTTACCGAACTTACTTTCCAAATTATGCCCACAATAATCATTTGGCAGTCGACGGGGGAAGTACCTATTGCAAAAGATACGAAATAACAAGCAAAAAAATTCATGAAAGCCTTCAAAAAGAACTGGAAAAGTGCAAAAAAGAACTACTTAAAAACCACAAAGTGTTTAGTTTACCATCACTATTGATCGAAGGTGAAACAGGAACTGGAAAATCTCTTATAGCCGAAATTATCGCAAGAAGTGTACTAAATGACGAAGCTTTTCAAACTCACTTCAAGCGAATCTCACTGGTAAATATCGGTAAAGAGTTAGTTGACGGGGCACTCTTCGGAAGTGTGAAAGGAGCATATACTAGTGCTGAAGATGACAAACTAGGAATAATATTGGAAAATATCTTTGGTATACTCTTTCTTGATGAAATCGCCGAGGTACCTCCAGAAGTTCAGGCAAAACTCTTAATCTACATGGACGATTACATGGTAAGACCTTTGGGGTTCGACAAGGGTGGAATCTTTGCCCCAGTTTCCATTATCGCAGCAACAAACAAAGACCTCAAGAAAGAAATTGCGGTTGGCAATTTCAGAAGTGATTTGTATCACAGATTCAAGTATAAGTTATACATACCACCTCTTAGAGAAAGAAAGGAGGACATTCGCTTTCTTGTAAACTTTGTTTTGCTTAATCCTATAATCAATCCTGTCGATGAAAATGGTAACTACGCAGTCGACAAAATTTCCCTTGAAGCAATTAACATATTGGAAAATTACGACTACCCGGGGAACTTCAGAGAACTCGAAGAGATACTTAGGAACGCTGTAAACAACGCGTTAGTCGAGGGACTTAGCATCATATTACCGAGACATATAGAACTACGAAGATAATGGTCACTTAATCTCCCGCAAACCCAATTCTTCGTTTATTTGCTTTTAAGTTATAATATGTAGAATATGTAGAATTTGGATGAATGAAAAAACTTCTATGCATCTGCAATCTTAAGCATTGGTACTAAGGATAAACTTTGACCCAGTAGCTAATGTTCAGAAAGCTTAACTTACTACATACGTTGTAAAAGCAAAAACAACGAAAGCGTTGATTTGAAAATCGTACTAAACGCTTGCAATGAAACATCCCTTAGTTCGAGCAAAATTGTAGCTTTATACAACTAAATGCGGTTGAAGCTTGTTTTCCAATAATTAGGAAAAACTGCTCCTAAACTTATATCAGAAGTAAATCAATAATCAACATTAAATTTTGGCAGCATTTTTCAAAGGGCGTATCACTTAAATAGATGCTTTCCAATTCCCTGAATCTGAGTAGCTTATTTTCTCAAAGTCTCATCAACCTCATTTACAGCTATGTGCTTTTAAATTTATCTTAGCAGCCCGCCCAAAGTAAGAAATGATATTTGAAAAAACGAGCTACATCAAATAAGATTTAATTAGTAATTCATTTAGTAATTCATTTCGCTCGGAGGTGTAGCTTGCAAATGATTTAATCCATCAATATCCTTGAAGCTATCGCAAATATCGTTCGTAAACCCTTTAAACGTGTGCACATTCATAAAGTAAGACGACCTCGTTTTTTCAGGTTCTCAATTATTTTTCATTTCCTCCAACCAAACTCGATTAGAGAGCTATACAGGATAGGGTGTGCTATCTTAGCAGTTCATGATACATTCCGGCCATCGGATTCAAATACTTTGCGAACGAATTCTTTTGCTTTTTAGAAGATAGCTTTCTTGGTTCATGGTACGATATAATTCATATGCAGACTTCCCATCCTGGAAGGAATTGATAGTTACAATAAAAGTGAATGTCTACGACTATTCGAAGAATGGAATAAGAGCGTGCTTGACTTTTAAAGGTTTCTCTGGTAAGATTAAGATGTGGAATCCTTTAATTTCGCCCTGTGAGGCGAGAAAGGAGGAAAAAAGCATGGAAAAGCTCGATGTTTTAACCCTTTCTCCTGATTCTTCCGTTATTTCCGCAAAAAGTCTTCCCCTCTCAAAGCGGTTTATTCTCTCCCTCCAGCATTTTGTTGCAATGTTCGGTGCAACGGTACTTGTTCCCCTTCTAACTGGTCTTGATCCGTTAGTCGCATTGTTCACAGCTGGATTAGGAACTCTCGTGTTTCACTTTGTAACCGGAGGAGTTGTTCCTGTCTTTTTAGGCTCAAGTTTCGCGTTCATAGCTCCGGTAATGACGGTGAAGGAGAAGTTTGGTGATATCAGGTATTCGCTCGGTGGTATCGTGATAGCTGGATTGGTATACCTTGCGTTTGCCCTCCTTGTTAAATTAGCTGGACCTGATACGATAAAGAAGCTATTCCCTCCTGTTGTAACTGGCCCAATGATTGTGGTGATAGGCTTGGGACTGAGTCCTGTTGCGGTTAATATGGCCTCGTCAAATTGGCTTGTGGCCATTGTCGTTGTGTTAACGGTAATAGTTAGTGCAACCTTGTTTAGGGGGTTCTTCTCGCTCATTCCCGTGCTAACCGGAGTAGTCGTTGGTTACATTACTTCATCCGTGCTTGGTATAGTTGATTTTACTCCTATTAGAAACGCTCAATGGTTTAGCCTACCAAAATTTATGTTCCCAAAGTTCGATTGGAGCGCAATTAGCATTATTGCACCTGTTGCTTTTGTAACTGTAATGGAACACATTGGAGATATCACTACTAACGGCGCCGTGGTTCGAAAGAACTTCTTTGAAGAGCCTGGTGTTCACAGGACCTTGCTTGGAGATGGACTTGCGACAATGATAGCTGCGTTGATTGGAGGACCAGCCAACACAACCTATAGTGAGAACACCGGAGTGCTCGCAATTACGAAAGTTTACGATGCCTCGATCCTCAGAGGAGCTGCATTACTTGCAGTAGCTGTTGCTTTCATTTCTAAGTTCGGCGCGGTTCTTCAAACAATACCAACAGCTGTGATAGGCGGAGTCAGTCTTGTGCTGTTCGGAATGATTGCATCAATAGGCGTGAGGACGCTCGTGGAAGCAAGAGTTGACCTCTCGAAATCAAGGAATCTAATTATTGCAGCTCTAATCCTGACTCTTGGTATTGGTGGGGCGTCAATAAAGATTGGCGCGATTGAACTTAAGGGAATGGCATTGGCGGCAATAGTTGGCATAGTGGCTAATTTATTGATTCCCGAGAAGCTGGAAAATTGAGAGTTTCACAGGTGATAGCGGATGCTGGAGAGAAGTGAGTGCATAAAGCCGTGGGGGGTAACTCTAGGAATTGTTGGTGGCGGGCAACTGGGCAAGATGTTGTCACAGAGTGCTTCAAAACTTGGCTTTGAGGTGGTGGCACTGGATCCCTCGCCCAGTTGCCCCGTTTCTTCTTTTTGTAAGGAGTTAATAGTTGGAAGCCTCATGGATGAGGAGAAGATTTTTGAGCTTGCCAAGAAAAGTGATGTTGTAACGTATGAGATAGAGCATGTTAATACCGAAGCGTTGAAAAAACTCGAAAGCGATGGTTATCCAGTGTATCCGCAACCACACATTTTGAGTCTCATCAATGATAAGCTTAAGCAACGAGTCTTTTTGAGGTTGAAAGGATTTCCGGTTCCGGATTTTTGGGAACTGGATACAAGTAATGTTCATCGACTACGTTTTCCGTTTGTTCAGAAAGCTCAGTACGGTGGTTATGATGGTCGTGGTGTTGTGGTGGTAAGATCTATCGAAGACCTCGATAAGCTTCTTAATTGTCCGTCTTACGCGGAGGAGTTTGTTGAAATAGAAAAAGAAATCTCCGTGGTGGTCGTTCGTGGTATTCGAGGCCAGATAGCAGTTTATCCTGTCGTTGAAATGGTCTTTAAAGAAGGTGCAAACGTTCTCGAGATGCTTTTTTCACCTGCCGAATTGGCAAAAGAAATTGAAATGGTCGCCAAAGAATTGGCAATTTCAATTGTCGACGAACTGGATGGTGTTGGGGTCTTCGCGATTGAGATGTTCGTAACTCGGGAAGGAAAGATTTTTGTGAATGAAATTGCACCGCGCGTGCACAATTCTGGTCACCATACAATCGAATCCTGTGTGACGAGCCAGTTCGAACAACACATACGTGCTATAACTGGCTTACCTCTTGGAAGCACTGAGCAAATTCTCCCGGCCGCGATGGTAAATTTGCTTGGTGAGCCTGGATACAAAGGAAAACCTATCCTCCTTGGCATTGAAGAAGTTTTGAAAATTCCTGGAGTTCATGTTCACTTCTACGGGAAGAAAGAAACCAATCCATACCGAAAGATGGGGCATGTTACAATAGTTGGTAAGGATATCAACGAAGTCCGAAAGATAGCCAGTTTTGTGAGTGAAAGGTTGAAAGTAATAGGAGATGAGAAGATATGAATGAGCCAAAGGTCGGGATTATAATGGGCAGTGACTCGGATTTGCACGTGATGAAGGAAGCAGCTAAGGTTCTCGAGGAGTTTGGTGTGCCGTATGAAATTACTATCGTATCAGCACACAGAACTCCTGAAAGGATGTACGAATACGCGAAAACTGCCCGTAAGCGAGGGATAGAAGTTATTATTGCGGGGGCAGGTGGTGCTGCACATTTACCTGGGATGACTGCTTCGCTCACAACATTACCCGTCATCGGAGTGCCTGTGAAAGGCTCTTCTCTTGATGGTTTGGATTCATTGCTTTCGATAGTTCAAATGCCGCGAGGCGTTCCAGTTGCAACGGTAGCTATTAACAACGCGCAAAATGCTGGCCTACTCGCAGTTAGGATTTTGTCAATAAAATATCCAGAACTTGCAGAAAAGCTTGAACGCTATCGTCAAGAGATGTATGAAAAGGTTCTCGAAAAAGCTAAAGAAGTGGAGGAAGGATTTGGAAGGAACGGAGGTTGAATGAGATGTACGAGGGAAAGACGAAAATCGTTGAGGATGTGGGTGATGTAGTCATTTTGCACTTTAAAGATGATATCACCGCCGGAGATGGTGCAAAGCACGATGTTTTGCTAAATAAGGGGAGCATTTGCGCGGAAGTTACAGCACGATTGATGAAAATGCTATCTGAGAAAGGTGTTTATAATATGTTCTTGGAATTCATACCCCCAAGGAAGATAAAAGCCAGGAAGTTAAAGATGCTTCCTCTCGAAGTTATCGTTCGTTTCAAAAAAGCTGGTTCCTTCATTAGAAGGTACGGAGGTATTGAGGGAGAAGAGCTACCACAACCACTTGTGGAATTCACATACAAAAGTGATTCGTTGCATGACCCACTCGTGTGCGTTGAACATCTTGAGACCTTAGGGATTACTTCCAGGAAGGTTGCACAGGAGTTGATGGACAAAGCTGTGAAAACAGCAACGATTTTGAAGGAATTTTTCCAAGGTCATGGTTACGAGTTATGGGATATTAAGTTTGAATATGGACTGGACAAGGACGGAAATGTATGTTTGGGTGATGAAATTTCGCCTGATACACTGAGGTTACGCAAAGCTGGAGAAATATTTGACAAGGATGTTTACAGAAGAGATTTGGGAGACCCTATGGAAAGATACAAGGTGGTGTTGGAACTATGCCGAAGTATCAGTTTATGATCGACATTCAGTACAAAAGTAACGTCAGGGACCCACGAGGTGAGACGATAAAACGTGTACTCAACGAGGAGTACCAGATTCCCGTCACGTTGCTCAGACTTGGTAAATCTATTCGAATCGAGGTTGAAGCGGAAAATGAAGAGGAAGCTTTGAAAATGGTTCATGCAGCTTGTGAGCGTATTCTTGTGAACACCGTCACCGAGACATACGAGGTGAGAAGGATATGAGCTGCCCGAGGGCACAAGTGGTAGTGTACCCCGGGAGTAACTGCGACAGGGACGCCCTTTGGGCATTAAAGTACGTGGGGTTTGATACCGAGTTTATCGATGTTCGTAGCAAGATAAATGCTGATTTGGTAGTGCTTCCTGGAGGCTTTTCCTACGGTGATTACTTGCGTGTCGGGGCCGTCGCAGCACGCGAGCCAATTGCAAATGAAATCAGGCAGTTTGTTGAAAACGGCGGGTTTGTAATCGGTATTTGCAACGGATTCCAAATTCTCTTGGAAATGGAACTTTTAAGCGGTGCATTACTTCAGAATTCAAGTGGGCGTTTTATCTGCAAGATCGTTGAACTTGAAGTCGTTGATAACAGTAATCCATTCACGAGGTATTTTTTGAAAGGTGAAAGAATCCGTCTTCCCATCGCGCACGGATTTGGAAGGTATGTTAAAACGGAAGACGTTAACGTAGTTCTCAGGTACACTTCAGATGTGAATGGTTCAGATGAGCAAATTGCTGGCATCTCAAACTTTCGGGGTAACATATTTGGTCTGATGCCCCATCCAGAGAGAGCTGTTGAAAAGAACCTTGGCTCAGATGATGGACTCAGAGTGTTCTTGTCGATTTACAACTTCTTAAGAGGCAACTAGGGAGGAATTCCCAGATGAAGTACTTAGATATTTTGGAACGTAAGCTTGGACGTAAAGCAACGAGAGTTGAAATCGAAGCATTCACCGTAATGTGGAGCGAACACTGTGGTTACTCGCATACAAAGGGTTATATTCGAAAGCTGCCAAAAGTTGGAATAGGGGGAAATGCGGGAGTTGTGACACTGGATGACTATCACTTCTTGGCTTTCAAGATTGAGAGCCACAATCACCCCAGTGCGATAGAGCCTTACAACGGAGCCGCAACCGGAGTTGGTGGTATCATTCGCGACGTGCTTGCAATGGGAGCAAGACCAACAGCTATATTGGATTCGCTCCACATGGATAGGGTAATAGAAGGGATAATAGAGGGAATTGCCGACTACGGGAATTCCATTGGTGTTCCAACTGTTGGCGGTGAATTGCGGATTTCGAGGTTTTATAAGCACAACCCACTTGTAAACGTCATGGCAGTTGGTGTGGGAAGACACGAACATTTGATACCCTCAAAAGCCTCACGACCCGGACAGGTTATCGTGATATTCGGTGGTGCTACTGGACGCGATGGTATCCACGGTGCATCGTTCGCTTCGGAGGATCTAACAGGTGAGAAGGCAACGAAGTTGTCAATCCAAGTGGGCGATCCATTCGCGGAGAAATTGTTAATTGAGGCGTTCCTCGAAATGGTTGAAAAAGGGCTTGTTGAAGGTGCGCAAGACCTTGGAGCCGGTGGAGTACTATCGGCAACAAGTGAACTTGTCGCACGCTCCGGATTGGGGGCTGTTGTTCATCTTGACAAAGTACCGCTGAGAGAACCAGATATGAAACCGCTGGAGATTTTGATAAGTGAGAGCCAAGAACGAATGGCTGTTGTTACTTCTCCTGAAAAAGCGCAAGAGGTAATAAAAATAGCGAAAAAACACTTACTCTTCGCTGACGTAGTCGCTGAGGTGACCAATTCTGGTAAGTACGTAGCAATGTACAATGATGAGGTCATAATGGACGTCCCGGCAAAATTGCTTGAGGAGGCTCCAGAAGAAGAAATTTACGAATACACCCCGGCTCCCATGCCGAAGTTCAAGTGGATGAGATTCAAAGATGTCAATGCACGCGAAGTTTTTGAAAGATACGACTATATGGTTGGAACGGACACGATTATGCTTCCTGGTTTCGGACCGGCAATTATGCGGCTAAAAGGTTCAGATATTGGCTATTCTTTAACGGTTCACAGCCGAGCAGATTTGGCGGTTCAGGATCCGTACTGGGGAGCATTTATTACAGTTTTAGAGAGTGTGAGGAAGACGTTGAGTTCTGGTGCGAAACCAATCGGCATCACCGACGGAATAAATTATCCTGATCCTGATGTTGAGCCTTTGGGGCTTGCCGCTCAGATGAGAGGACTTAAGGATGCTTGCGAATTTGCTGGCGTTGGCGTAGCTTCCGGTAACGCATCGCTATACAACACTTACATGGGCAGGGGAATTCCACCGACGTTGATAGTCGGAATGGTTGGAAAGGTTGAGAATCTAAACGTACCGAGACCGAAAAAGGGACCGATATACGTGGTAGGTTTTCCAGATTTTGAACTTTTCAGAGAGAAAGAACTTTGGAGAGAAATCTCAAACATCGTTGCGCAAGGAAGCTTAGTTATCTCAAAATCTGATTATCGGAATGTATCAACCCTAAAAGATACTTTCAAAGAGCACGGATTTGAAATCCACTATAAGCCCCCAACTCACGAACCTGTACATCAAATGGTACTTGTTTTTGGTGAAGTTAAGACAAAGCTTCCAAAGAGAAGAGTTGGTTATGTGATCTGATAGGCAAAAAAAGAATTAAACTCCCGGCGCATATGCGCCGGTTTTTCTTTCTAAATTCAAGCCTTCTAACCTGGGTTACAGGTGTGTTAAAACCCTTTGGCACCAATTTTAGAAAAGTGATATATAATTGAGTTTGGAGTAAAGCATTTATATTCCCATGCTCGTCAAGGGGAGGGGAAAGACATGAGGAAGTGGCTCGTAGTACTTTTAGCGGTTATTTTGGTCGTCTTCGTTCTTGCCGAAGGTAAAGAACACGTTCACGATGAGGAATGCGGTTGTGAGATTGTGGATGCAAGGGACATAAGTTTGGAGGAAACAAAAACAGTTCTCGAAGAATCAGAATTCAACTTTGAAGAACTGGCCGAGAAAATATCCATCCTTGAGGAGAACTTGAGTTTGGTCTACGAAATCCTTGGAACAAAAGCGCAAATCGAAGATATTGAAACTTACAGAGAAGAGATTCAAGCCATCCTCGATGAACTGGAAACCAGGTTACTTAACGTTGAAAGTATAGTACAAAATGGTCTCCCATCTATTAGCAGCCTCGTTTACGAACTCTCCTCCAATCTCGCCGAGCTTGAAGAGAAGTTGACATTCTACGTTCAGGTCTCCCTTAACGAGCTCAAGGAAGAAATTATGGCAACGGTAACCGATGAACTAAGCGAGAGGATGACCGTTCTCGAAGATATTAAGCTAGCACTCGATATTCACGACAGCGACATACTAAAAATTTACGAAACGCTTGGAAGCTTAACTGAGAAACTATCTGAACTTGAAAAAGTTCTCGAAATAACCGTCGGTATGGATGAAGCACTTGAGTTGCTGTCTTTGAAACTCGAGTTGCATGACCAGGATATAGTTAACATCTACGATAATTTGGCAAACAAAGCGGATCGCTCAGAACTGGAAGAACTTGAGACGAGATTGACCAAGCTCATTGAGCAAACAAACGGCGAAGCTGAGTCGTGGATAAAAGATAGGTTCGAGCTTTTAGAGGAATACGTGAACATGGTTTATGAAGTAGCCAACTCAAAAATTTCAATTTCGGACGTCGAAGAAATGTTCGAGCCAATGAAAGCTGAGATTGAAAAGCTGACAAGCGAACTTTCCGAGATTGCTCAAAAACTCGGCGAACAAGATGTTGATATAATAAAACTTTACGATGCGGTGGCAAAACTGGCAGAGGAACTAGGGTACGTAAGTGAAA
>JAUQPP010000055.1 GCA_030550315.1 Thermotogota bacterium
TAAACAACCCTGGCGTCTTTGTCGACGATGATGACACCTTCAATGATGGAATCGAGTACGAACTTGAGTATCCGCTCCATGATTTTATTCCTCGCTATTCACCGATTACTTTCACCACAACTCTTTTCTTGCGCTGACCATCGTACTCGGCGTAGAAAATTTCCTCCCATGGGCCAAGGTCGAGTTTGCCATTGGTAATGGGTATTATAACCTGGTGATGTGTGAGAATGCGTTTGAGATGAGCATCTCCATTCGTTTCACCGGTTGCATGGTGATAGTAATCTCCTTCCGGGGCCAATCTTTCAAGCCAATCCCAGATGTCCTTGTGCAGACCACTTTCGTTATCGTTAACAATGATGCCGGCGGTGATGTGCATAGCCGACACGAGGCAAAAGCCTTCTTTAACGCCACTTCTCTGGACGATTCCCTCAATGAGGTGAGTTATGTGCACCAGTTCCTTCTTCTTCTTGGTGTTGAACCAAAGGTATTCGGTGTGAGATTTCATATTTGCAGCCTCCCTAAGACTCTTTTCCTTTATTTGTTAGTATGATATTCGGTAAATATTATACATTATTCTCACAAGTTTTTGAACAACCGTCGCATAACAAGAGGTCATTTGGTGTGTGAAGCATTAATATCAGGATTTGTCCGTCGTAGTTGGTACGGCACCTGCACCTGTTTTTTGTTTTTAAACAGTTCACGCTAGACGTTCAACCGCACTATTACGTTGAAAAGTAACACCTACGAGTCGTTATTTAAACGAGTCGTTATTTAAAAAAGAAACACCGGGAATCTTCCCGGTGTTTCTTACTAATATGGAACAGATTACTTGTTGACTCTCGCCTTCAAAACTTTTCCAGGTCTGAATTTTGGAACTTTTCTGGCTGGAATCTTAATCTTTGCTTTTGTCCTCGGGTTAACTCCCGTTCTGCCTTCCATCTTCTTCACTTCGAACGTACCAAAGTCAACAAGCTGTACCTTTTCTCCTTTTTCGAGAGCATCGGAAATAACTTCAAATACCGCATCAACGACAGCTTTTACGTCTTTTTTCTTCAGCTGTGTTTTTTCCGCAACAGCGTTAACGAGCATCTTTTTGTTCATACGTCCCCCTCCTTCTTATGGTGGTGTAAAAGCTGATGAAAACTGCATCTTCAAGGCAATATGTCAAACTACAACAATTCATCAATATTTTACCATAGACACTACCATGCTTGTCAATAGGCTTCTTACGAATTTTCGGTGTTTTTTCTGATTTTTTTGCGACTTTTCAGCCAGCGATAACCTTAATAAATACGTTTCTTTTTCTTGGACCGTCAAACTCACAAAGAAATACTCCTTGCCAGATGCCGAGTAACAACTTTCCACCCTGAATTATGATTGTCTGGCTACTTCCTACCAAAGATGCTTTGATATGGGCATCGGAGTTACCCTCAATGTGCGCGTATCGTCCATTTCTTGGTGCGAGTTCCTCTAATTTATTCACAATGTCGGCTACCACATCAGGATCCGCATGTTCATTAATTGTTATCCCGCAAGTTGTGTGTGGAACGTAAACAACACAGATCCCATCTAAAACGCCAGATTCTGCAACTGTTTGGCGAACAAGAGAGGTTATGTCTACAAACTCAACCCTCCGGGTAGTACTCACCTCAAATTTCTTGAGCAACCTTCATCACCTCATCGTTATTTCTCAAGCGCTCTTTTCGTACGGCACACCGTCAGCCTTAGGGGGTCTGGAGCGTCCAACGACACCAGCAACGACGACGATGGTGAGAATGAAAGGAATAGTGTCAAAAAGCGGTTTGACGTTCGCCGGAACTTGTATTTGTTGCAGACTTTGGAGTTGGTTGGCAAACGCACCGAAGAAGCCAAAGAATAAGCTTGAAAGCATTGCACCAATTGGATTCCACTTTCCGACAATCATGGCTGCCAATCCGATGAACCCACGTCCACCGGACATCAACTCCTTGAACTGGCCAATTTCCCCCACGCTTAGGTACGCACCTGCAAGCGAAGCGAAAACACCGCTCATCAGAACTCCGAAGTATCGGATCGCATAGACGTTCACTCCCAACGTATCAGCTGCTTCCGGATTTTCTCCAACGGCCCTCATTCTCAATCCAAGCTTCGTTTTATAAATCAACCACCAACCAAACGCTACGCAACCGAATGCGATGTACACAAACGGGCTTATCTCACCGATTACCTGTCCGATGAACGGTACTTTCGCAAGACCAGGAATCGTAATTTCGTCTATTTTTCCAACAAAGTCAGTTTGCCCAGGCTGACCGAATATAGGTTCCATGAGGAAGCCGGTGATACCTTGCGAAAGGAGAATCAACGCAGTTCCAAGGACTACTTGGTTACCTGCCCATTTGATACTGCCCCATGCGTGAAGCAGTGCCATCAGCAAGCCAGCTACGATGGCCATTAGCACACCGAACCAAACATTACCGGTTAAGTAGGTGAAAACGACGGACGTGAACGCCCCCATAAGGATTATTCCTTCGAGTGCAATGTTTACGACACCGGTGATTTCACTGAACACACCACCGAGAGAGGCGAAAATGAGTGGCGTGGCAACCGTTAATGCTATTTTGTAAAATTGCGGATTAATGAAGATAGATAGTACAGCTTCTACTACTCTCATGATTTCACCTTCTTTCTGAGATAGATCGTGCGCACAATCCTATCGGCTGCGACAAGGAAGATGACGATACCTTGGACGATTATTACTATATATTTGGAAACACCAAGGAATTGCATCTCATTACTTCCTGTTCTCAAGGCTCCTATTAGTAGAGCGGCAAAAATGATTCCAATAGGGTTATTCTGACCTATCAACGCTATACTGATACCATCGAAACCCTTTCCTCCGGATAGTTCTCCTAAAAACCGGTGGTGAACTCCCATCAACTCCGTAACACCAGCCAAGCCAGCCAGAGCTCCACTAATTGCCATAGCCAGTACAACGTTCTTGGATACGCTAATACCTCCGTATTCAGCTGCGTAAGGATTGAATCCTACCGCTTTTACTTCGTAACCAACGGTGGTTTTGTTTAGGAAGACGTACATGAAAACGGCGGCAAGTAAGGAGATAATGATACCAGCGCTTAATTCCATAGCTCCAACTTTCATTAGTATCGGAAGCTGAGCAGAAGCTGCTATCTCCGGACTCTTTGGCGTACCAGAACCCGTGGCAAGAGGACCAGTAACCATGAAAGAAGCGACGAAGGTCGTAATCCAGTTTAGCATAATAGTCGTAACGACCTCATGTGCACCGGTTTTCGCTTTGAGAAAACCAGCAATAGCTGCCCAACCAGCGCCCGCTCCCATTCCGATGACTAAGGTCAGCGGAATGGCAACGACAGGTGGGATGTTGCCGAAATTTGAGGCGATACTGGCCGCAATCAGTGCTCCCATGGCCATCTGGCCTTCAGCACCGATGTTAAAAACTCCGGCCCTAAATCCAAATCCCACTGCAAGACCAGTCAGAATTAACGGAGTAGTTTTTATCAACGTGTCGATGATAGCTTGCTTACTACCAAATGCTCCTCTTACAAGCACAGCGTAGGCCTGCAAAGGATTCTTGCCAATTGCCACAATTACGAAGGCTGATATAAGTAATGCTATCAAGACAGCCAAAACCGGAACAAGGATGCTCTCCAAAACTTTTCTCATTTCTTACCACCTCTGATTTCTTCAAGTCGCTTACCGGCCATCATGAGACCGACCTCTTCAACAGTCGTTTCCTCGGGCCTTACTTCTCCCATTATCTGTCCTTCGTACATAACCAGGATCCTGTCGCTCAAAGAAAAGATTTCTTCAAGTTCCATAGAGATCAACAGTATTGCCACATCCTGTTCTCGCATTCTGAGAATCTGACGGTGGATAAACTCTATAGCTCCAACGTCAAGTCCCCTCGTTGGTTGAGCGACTACCATGAACTTTGGATGTGCTTTTATCTCCCTACCGACAACAAGCTTTTGCTGGTTTCCTCCGGAGAAGTTACCCCCCAGATGTTCTATTATACGGGGACGGACATCGAATTCCTCCATAAGCTCTGCGGTAAACCTCTTTATCTCTCTATGATTGAGGAATGCACCACTTGCGAATGGTGTTTTGTAGTGCCTACCGAGAATGGCGTTATAGTAGGCGGGAAATGGTTTTATTAGTGCGTACTTGAGGCGGTCTTCAGCAATGTGGGACATTCCCATCTCACGTAGTTGCCTTGGATGTGCGCCGGCAACATTTTTTCCCAAAAAAATTATTTCACCATTTTCCACCTTACGTAATCCGGTTATCGCTTCCACCAACTCCGTCTGACCGTTACCGGCAACACCCGCGATTCCTACAACCTCACCGGCCCTAACTTGGAATGAAACCCCTCGCACAGCGTTGAGGTGTCTGTTGTCTTTCACCCACAGGTTTCTAACTTCAAGGACAACATCTTTTGCTTTGTGAGGTGGTTTATCCAATTTCAACACAACGTCCCTTCCCACCATCGCGCGGGCAATTTCCCTTTCATTAGTTTCTTTGGTAATCAACTCGGCTGTGACTCTTCCACCACGCATTACGGTGATGCGATCGCTGATTTCCATAACTTCGTTGAGTTTGTGGGAAATAAAGAGGATCGTTTTACCCGACTTTTTGAGGTTACGCATTATTTCAAAAAGTTCCTCGACCTCTTGCGGTGTCAAAACAGCAGTAGGCTCGTCAAGGATGATAATGTTAGCTCCTCTATATAACGTCTTTATTATCTCCACCCTCTGTTGCATTCCAACAGGAATATCCTCGATTTTTGCGTCTATATCTACGTATAATCCGTAAGCTTCCGAAAGTTTTCTGACTTCTTCTCGCGCTCTGTTCAGGTCGAAATTAAGTCCTTTCACCGGTTCGCTACCAAGCACCACGTTTTCAGCTACAGTCAAAGTGTCCACAAGCATGAAATGTTGGTGTACCATTCCAATGCCTGCCCTTATCGCGTCACGTGGACCGTGGAACCTTTTCTGTTCTCCAAAAATCCTTATTTCTCCACTATCTGGGTGATACAATCCATAGAGCTGGTTCATCAAAGTACTTTTTCCAGCACCGTTTTCCCCTACGATGGCATGTATTTCACCTGCCTTTACACGGAGCGTAACACGGTCGTTAGCCAAAACCCCAGGGAATCGCTTAGTTATGTCGATCATTTCTACCGCATAAAGATGATGAGCAGTTTTGATTTCGTTAACCTCCGGCGCCACCTGTTTGCACCTCCAAATACGGATTACACCTGAGCAATTCGAAGGCAGCAAGTGTTTCTACAAAACGGGGGCACGATGGCCCCCGAAAAATCACAGCTGGAAAAATCTGAGTTTGTGAATTATCTTGGCAGTTTAACACCTTTAACCGTGAAGGCTTTCAAGGCTTCTTCAGAATCCGGAACGATGACTTTACCCTCGATGATGAGGCTCTTCAAGTATTCAAGTTCCTTGATGGCACCTGGGGCTAGTTTGTCGATAATCTCTTTCGTGTATTTCATTTCGGACATCCTAACACCGTTTTCTTTCAGACCAAGGACCTTCAAACCACCTTTGAATTGCCCCTTGTATGCCCACATCACACCGTAATAGCCGGCGGTGTCGATACCTTTCATAGCACTTGTGAGAACAACCCCGGGAGCCATGTAGTCTTGGTCAACGTCAACACCGATTGCATAGTACACTGGTTTTCCAGAAAGTGCATATTTCTTAATATTCTCATAACCTTTTCCAGCGAGTTTTTCGGTTCTTTCCTTTGCTGCCTCAATTACACCGTTACCGCACGCGCCAGCTGCCGCAAAGATGATATCAACACCCTGTGAAAACTGGGAGTTCGCCAGGTCCTTACCTTTCTTCGGGTCGCTAAACTCGTTCGTATATCCGCGGATTACTGTGACTTTTTTACCTTTGAGGTCCATGTACGCTTTGATACCGGCTTCGTATCCATATCTGAATCTTTCAACAGGTGGTATTGGTATTCCACCGACAAATCCAACCTTACCAGTCCTCGTCATTGCTGCGGCAATGTATCCAACGAGGAATGCTGATTCTTGTTCCTTAAACAAGAAGTTAATGACGTTAGGTAGCTCCTTATCAAAACTGATGTCTATACCGGCAAAGTAAACCGTAGGATACTGTCTTGCAACTTTTTCAAGGGCGTCTTGCATCATGAAACCAACCGCAAATACAATACCACCGTCTTTTTCCTTCAAAACTTCTTCTGCTGCTTTCGTTAGGTTTGGAATGTAGTCTGACTGTTCGTTGGACATGATAACTTTTGCTTCAACGCCGAGCTCCTTTGCTGCCCTTTGGATACCTGCCCACGTACCGTCGTTGAAGGACTTGTCGCCTAAGCCTCCGGTGTCCGTAACCATGATAGCCTTAAACGCGAAACCGGCCGTTAAAACGAGCGTCATCAACAAGAGTGCCAAAACTTTCTTCATGCTTTCTCCCTCCTTCTGAAGAAGTTGTTTTCTTTGAACCAGTAAAAACCAAGTAGTAGTGCAAGGATTAAGCAGATTGGTATTTGATACGAGATGTTCACTAATACTGTCGGAACACCAGATTGCACAAAAAACTCTTGAGGACCAATAAGTGAGGTCACCGCTGAGGCAAAAGCTCCAGCGATCAGAATGAAACTTTCGCTCCTCCCGAGCGCAATCATGAAGATTGCGAGGTACATTAAAATGTACGAAACTAACACGTTTCGAATGGAAAAACCACTCACGGTTATATGTTTTAGTGTTTCTACCGATTCCAAAGTATTTTTGAGAACTTCACGGTCCGGACCCTCAAAGTTTGATTCTAAAAAGTTCAGAAGTTCTTGCCTCAGCCTTTGAGAAGAAATCCTAGCTGCACTGACCAGTACCGCTCTTATTTTGGCCAGTTCCTTTTTTAGCTTGGATGCCCTTTTCTTTTCAAAATATAGAAAATCTTCTAAGACATTACGCTTGTCCTTATACTTAGATTTCAATTGACTGACAAACTTGAGTCTCCCTTCAAAGTTAGCGGGTTCAAAGAGCGATCTTTCAATTTTCGCCTCGTCAATTTCCAACTCGCTGAGAAGTGCTGAGAAATTCTGGATCGATTCATTCAACGCTGTGTTGTAGTTTCTTAGGCTTTTTTGTACCTTGCCAAGAGGATCTCTAAGGATGTCCTGCAAGAGTGATTGGTAAAATACAGAAGAGGAAAAACTATCAGTCATGAGTAGATTATTTAATGCAACCTGAGGGACGAAGAGTAACAAAAGAGCTGCAAATGTCATCAGCGCTGGAATCCATTTCTTTTTATAAGTTAAGTAAAAGATCGAGAACAAGATGGCAGTGGCAGTGATAATTCCGTAAAGCATACCATCACCAACCGACGAGATGTTCAGGACCGTACCGATGTACACGGTTTCCGCAGCTACCAGTAGTGTGATGGGAATATTGATATTTTTCAGTTTGAAATAACCTATCAAAAAGACCGTTAGGTATACTATCCAGCGAATCCAAAGAATGTTCACAGTTTTCGGTGAGAGTTTGACAAATTCTCGGGCAATTTCATCCTTAAGCCCGGCAATTTGTGAAAAGGCTGTTCTAAAAATCATAGCCCTTGTTCTGAGTAACAACGTTTCCGAATCGAATTTGTGCCGTTCCGCTTTCACGTCTTTAAAATTTTCGATTATTGATTTCACAATCTCGGGATTGGTCATCAAAAGCGATATGATTTGCGCTTCCTTACCATCGTAGGCTGGTTCATAAGTGAAATTTTCATCCAAAATCTTTTCTCTAATATTGTTGAGCTCTTGAGGAACATACGGCATTTCGACATTCGCTCCAAGTAAATAAGCAGCTAAATCCTGGGCGTAGTTTCCAAAGGCTTCAGTTACTCTCATTTGATATTCGTTAAAGAAATCGTTAAAGATAGGGGAGTTTTTGACGATTTCAACAGTGTGTGGTCTGTTGTTGAGTTTAGCTTCCCACCAGGTAAGATAAATGGCCTTTGCAAGTATTAGTTCTTCGCTATCTCCTTTTGTGGCTGTCAAGAACAATGGTTCCAAATAATCACCAGTTTTTTTAGTGGTTTCGGTTCTTTCCACTGAACCGACGATGTAAATCTTGAAGAAACGGTAATAAGGTAATTCTTCGAAAATACTTTTCTTCACTTCTTGACTAAACTCGTGCTTTCCATCCAACATACTCAGATAAAGACTCTTTGCGCTTTCCAAATCAAGAGCTAGTGAAGACTGCCAAAGAAGTAAAAATGCGCCGAGTAGAAGAGAAACGCTTAGTGTTTTCTTTTTCACTGTCTCACACCTTCCCTTTTTACGTTTTGTGGTGGCTCTCAACACCTATTTCAGTCACATTAAGATTCGGCGCTGAACAATTATATTATAACACACAGCATTTCACCAAAAACAAATAACATCGCTTTTCAACGAAAATCGATGGCATTTTTCTCTCTAAGATAAATATTCAATCTGTTTGGCGCGTTGTACAAAGAAAAACGGGGGGATGTCCCCCCATTCTTTCGCTGTCCCCACCTTCACTCGATTACAATCGCCGCCGTTGGACAGCTGTCTGCCGCATCTTTCGCGCACTCGAGGTCTGTTTCGGGCTGAAGTACTTTTGCTTTCATGTCATCGCCAAGCTTGAAAACATCAGGACACAAGTTTTCACAAACACCACACCCGATGCACGTTGCTTCGTCGACTCTGACTTTCATGCTTTAGCACCTCCTTTTCTCCGGCCTCAACAGGATTATACCATGCCAAGAGCCTTTTTGCAAACCTCGTTATTCGGTAAAACTAAAACATCGATTTGCCTACGTATCGATTGGAACTTTCGATGATAGATGTCACCAACTGTGCTAATGATTTGTCAACTTTGACAATTTCTTCCACGTTTTTTATCGCATTCACGACCGCTGGATGCGTTTTTCCAAACATCTCCGCGATTTTTCTCACGGATAAGTTGTATTTTTTGTTGAGAACGTACATACACACCTGACGCGCTAGGGATGTCTTTTTGTCTTTCTTTGAGGAAAGGAGGTCGTCTTTGGAAACACCGAATTCCTTTGAGATTAGCTCTATCACATCGTTTTGCGGGTTTTTATTTTCAATTTCGAGATTGTCTTTAAGAAGGCTCTTAACCGTTTCAAGGTCTATCTGGTTGTACATACTTTTGTAAGCAATTAATTTCACGATAGCACCTTTGAGTATTCTAATGCTTCCTTTGATGTGAGTGGCCACGTAGTTGACAATATCGTGTGGAATATCAACTTTCTCATCCTCGATTATTTTAAACGCTATCTTCTTCATGGCTTCTCTTGAAGGTGTCTTAATCTGTGCCACAACTCCCATTTGAAAACGAGAGACCACCCTTTCCTGAAAGTCTTTAAGTTCTTTTGGAGGGCGGTCGGAACAGACGATTATCTGTTTGCCGAACTCGTATAACGCGTTAAATGTGTGGAATAGTTCGATTTGAATTCCTTTCTTGCCGGCGAGGAACTGTATGTCATCGATCACAAGTACGTCAACTTTACGTCTGTACTTCTCCCTAAATTCTTCCACAGTACCGGATTTTATTTTGTTGATCAGTTCATTCATGAACTGCTCACTTGTGAGATAAGCAAATCTCAGGTCGGGATTTTCTGAAAGGAGGTAATTACCGAACGCTTGAACAAGGTGAGTCTTTCCCATACCAGCTTCGCTGTAGATGAATATCGGATTGTAAGTACCAGGTTTTTTCGCAGCTTCCAAGAGTAGGTTGTATGCGAACTGGTTGAATTCGTCTACTACAAAATTGTCAAACGTGTACTTTGGGTTCAGCGGTGTTATCAAAACTGGGCGCTTCCTGACAAGGGACTTGTTATCGTCCTGTACGGTCATGCCATCATGTAGAATTTCGGCGTAGAGGATCTCGTAAGTAGCCCCCTGTCCGAGCGCTTCCGTCACGGCCTTGCGGATGACTTTATCGAATTTTTTCTCCAAGTAACCTTTTATGAAAAGATTTCCCACCTCAAAAATCACGTGGGTACCTTCGATACGTTTTACCGTGAAGTCGATAAACCAGTGTTCCCACTGTTGTCTGCTAACTTTCTCCCTCAACAGGGAAAGAATTTTATCCTTTGTGGAAGAGGACATAGCGCACCTCTTGCAACGGAAAAATTTTAGGGAAAGGATTTTTGTAGGAAGATACTGAGAACTGGATAGCCCTCACCGCTGTAAAATTATCCCACAGGGGATTGTTAAAAATCAAGAGGAATTTTATGTTAACTCCTTAATGATTTTTGGCCTGGAAGAATTTATTATTAAGTTTTGTTAAGTTTCGGATGTACGCGTGTATCTCTCTTTCTGCTGATTTTTTTGCACTTAACTTGAACACTTAAATCTAACAAATGGAAAGAACCATCGAGCAGATGGAAAGAGTCGGTGGGAAGAATTTATTGCGTGTGTATACTCAAGAATGCTAAAGTATGCGGGGCTTGTTGAAACTTCAATTCGTGTGTTGGGATGTATATAATAGTATATGATAGCACATCTTCGGGGGTGTTGGTGGAGATGATTAGGAAAGTCTTCATTTCTTTCGATTTCGAAGGACTTGCGGGTGTTACATCTTGGTCGGATGTGGATAAGAGAAGCCCAGATTTCAAAAAAGACTATGCTGTTGAACAATTAAGGGCGTTACTCGAGGGACTTGGGGATGCCGAGGTTTTACTTGTGGATTCTCATGCGTCTGGAGACAATATACCGTGGGAGATAACCGATGAGTTTTCGAACGTAGCGCTTGTAACTGGTGGTGTTAGGAAAAATTACATGATGTACGGCTTGGATGATACGTTTGACGTGGTAATCTTTTTTGGTTACCACGCGGGCGTTGGAACACTGGAATCAAACATGGATCACACTTACTCAAGTACATCGATTCACAACATTTGGATAAACGGTATTCATATGAACGAAGCGCTTATTAACGCTGGATATGCGGGGATTTTCGACGTCCCTGTTGCTATG
>JAUQPP010000056.1 GCA_030550315.1 Thermotogota bacterium
AGAAATTTTTTAAGGAGAGGTTGTTGATGCTAATCCTCAAAGATGTGACATACCGAACCTTGAACAAGGAAATTCTGAAAACTTTAAACATGGAGTTCCTCCCCGGTACAAAATACGTCATTTTAGGTACCAACGGTGCTGGAAAGAGTACCATCGGCTACGTAATTATGGGCCTTGAAGGTTATAAGCCTTCTGAGGGCCGAATTTTTCTCGATGGCCGAGATATTACAGACTTAAGTGTAACCGAGAGGGCTAAGCTCGGAATAACGCTGATGTGGCAAGAACCTGCACGTTTTGACGGTATTACGGTTGAGACTTATTTAACCCTTGGTGGACGTTTAGGTGTCAGTAAGTCTGAGGTTCAAGAAGCTCTCGAATTTGTCGGATTGGATCCAGCGCTCTATTTAAATCGGATGGTGGACAAAACGTTGAGTGGTGGTGAGCGGAAAAGGGTCGAGTTAGCTTCCTTGCTTTTGCTCAAACCTCGGTACGCAATTCTTGATGAACCAGATTCCGGAATAGACTTGATGAGTCTAGATATGATAAACAATGTCATAAATTACATAGCTCAGTACGGTGGGACACCGATTGTGATTACCCATCGCGAAGAAATGGCCTACAACACCGAGTATGGCTACTTGATTTGTGCTGGGATGATTTTAAAGTCCGGGAAGACTCAAGACGTTATAGCCGATTTCAGAGGAACGTGCGAAGTTTGTAAACATCCAAACCTTCCTGTAAATGGGGAGTTGAAATGATGGATGTGAGGAAGGAATTTGAAACGATAGTTAAAGCTGCAGAACAACTTGGAACAGATGCTTCGAGGTTTTTGGATAAAAGATTCGCGTCGATTGTAATAAGTGGTAATAGAGTTATTGGTTTGAACAACGTTCCGGGGCTTAGGTTGATACATGAACCAATCGAGCATGGTGTGAAGGTGGATATTGAGATCGACGACGGTGCGGAAATCCCACTGCCGGTGCATGTTTGTACAGGGTACGTAGAAAAGAAAGGATATCAGCGTATAATTTTCAACATCCACGTTGGTAAAAGGGCAAAAGTAAAATTTGTAGCACACTGCGTCTTCCCACAGGTTGAGGAATTCACCCACGAGGCTATTTCAAATGTTTTATTAGAAGAAGGCGCTTATATGGAGTACAGCGATGAACATTACCACAGTGATGCAGGAACAATTATCCTGAAAACAACAACGAACGCTACGGTAAGAAAGAACGGAGTCTACAAAAATGAATTCCACCTAACCAAAACGCGAGTTGGGAAACTGGACGTGAGAATGTTCTTGACATTAGAGGATTATTCTGTTGGAGAGTTAGTTTCAAAAGTTAGAGCAAGCAAGGATGACGAGGTTAGTATAAACGAGGTTGTACACCTCAATGGCGAAGCTGCGCGGGGATTAGCCAAGACAGTTGTTGTGGGACTTGATCGTGCAAGGGTAAATGTAGTTAATGAAGCCTACGGAAACGCTCCTCATTCAAGGGCACACATCTCATGTGAGGAGATAACGAAGGGTAGCGAAGTAGTTGTTTCTACAACTCCAATTCTTAAGATAACAAACGATTTAGCTGAATTAACACACGAAGCTTCTATAGGACGTGTAAATCAGAAGCAGCTAGAAACGTTAATGGCTAAGGGGCTGACGGAAGACGAAGCTACGGACCTAGTTATCAAAGGACTTCTCGTCTAAGGTTTCCGCTTTTTCAACCATGTTCCGGTACTTGTTTACCGTCCTTCTGGAGACGTTGAGCCCAATTGAGCGAAGTAGTACAGCTATTTCGCGATCTGTTAGGTTAGGGTATTTCTTCAAGATATCTCGAACCTCGTTCATAATAAATCCCTTGTTCGCTCCTCTACCGAAGAATATTCGCAAAGGCAGGGTACCACGCGGTGTACTTGCAAATTTATTCCGTACAGCTCGACTTATTGTTGAAACACTCAATCCTAAGGTCTTAGCCGCATAACTCATCGTGATAAATTGTGGATACTTTCTTAATCCCTTTAGGAAGTATTCGTTTACTTTTCTTACAAGTTCGGCTATTTTGAACAGTGTTTCATTTCTAAATTCAAGGGCCCTTTGGAGAATGGGGTCCTTTACCTCGATTTGACGAACTTCTACCCTCTCTAAATATATGAAAACATCAGGTTGAATGTAATCATCGTAAGTTCCAGAATAGGGGAGTGACTGAATTTCTTCGGCGAAAGTTTCTAAGACTAAGTCAATAATGTATTTAGCTCTTGCCTCTTCAATGCCATAAATTTCCGAAAGTTCATGCGCGGTGATTCTCAACTTCCCTTTGCTGTCTATGTTGTACACCACAAACTCTGCAATCTTCTCCTCTTCGTCAGAAAGATTCAAAATAGGTAGCATCTTTGAAATAGTGGAGTGTAGATCCTCACTACTCGGTAAAACGTCCTCACTTAGTTCAAAGGCTACTCCGAAGCGCTCCTTCAATAAAGAAAAAGGTGCTTCAAGCACCCTCAGATAGAATTGCTCTGTTTTTGAAAGCGTCAGCTTTTGCTCTATTTTTGGAGCTTGCACTCTCAAATTTCGCTTTTCAGATGCCATTTCTGCAATTCCTTTCAGAGCTCGTATTAAGTTTGTCCCATCGCCAACTCCCTTGCTATTTCACAGGCCAATTTGACGTTATTCTTAATCAGTTCAGCATTCGCCCTCACAGTTTTGCCACCACTTAGCTCGGCTATTCTCGAGAGAAGGTATGGTGTCACTGTCTTTCCAGTTATACCTTTCTCAAAGCATTCGTTGAGTGCTGTTTTTATGTACGTCTGGACCTCAGATTCGGAAACTGCGTATTCTGCTGGGATCGGGTTTGCAACGAGTACGGAACCTTCGATTCCCAGTTCCTTTTTAACAGTGTAGATGGTTGCAATTTCTTTTGGGTGCTCGACAACGTATTCCAAATCGTAGTCGGAGATACATTCGTAGAATATAGGAAACTTGGTTGTTCTGTATCCTACCACAGTAACTTGGAAGGTTTCAAGAAATTCGATAGTTTTTCTCACATCAAGGATCGACTTACATCCGGAACTGACAACGACGCAAGTGTTTTTACACAGTTCAGTAATGTCCTGCGATACATCCCAATCTCCTGGATGTACTCCTCCTATCCCGCCAGTTGCGAAGACATCTATTCCTACGATTCTGGCAATCCTGACTGTTGCACTAACAGTCGTTGCGGCAGTTTTTTTCAGGGCCACCGCATAAGGTATTTCCCGTGTACCGATCTTCAACGGTTCATCAGAAATCAAAGTATTGATTTCTTCGAAATTCATTCCGACGATAATCTCTCCTCGGATGATTCCTATTGTGGCGGGTACAACTCCGTAAGAACGACATATTTGGTCGATTTCTTTGGCAAGTTCCAGGTTTTGCGGATAAGGTAACCCGTGGGCCAAAACTGTGGTTTCGAGAGCTACCACTGGTAATCTTCTATCCAAACCATCAACAACTTCATGTGAAATACGAAGAAATTGATTTGAATACCCAACTTTCATCCGTTCACCACCTAAGTTTGAAGATGTTCGCTCTTACTTAACAGTTAATGTTCTGAAGAACTCTCCGAGGTCAGCTATTTTTACGACAATATCGTATTCACCAGCAGGAAGTCTACCAATTTGAACAGTTTTAATTGGTGTTGTGAACGCTTGCGTCACAATGTCCCCCTTGCCAGGCCTAATGAACCTTCCAACGATTGTAATTCGCCCCCTTTTTCCACTGACCGGGTAGACGATATCGGGTTCTTGAACTTCTATAGAATAGCCTCCTGTGGGGAACGTACCAGCCACTATCTGAATGAATATCTCATCTTGTTTTGAAACACTTACACCTTCAGAAACCTCTTCAAATGCTTTTTCAGTTCTCCGAAGTACACGCATTGTTGCGCCTCCAAAGTCACCAACAAGGGGTTTTTCTACACCTTGTTGCTGTGAGTTGTAAGTTTCATACGGTAGTTCTTGTTCGTTTACAAATATTCGAAAGCTCTGTGGACAGACTACAAGAATTGGGGCTAAGCGAATATAAGAAGTGCTTCTCGTGCCTTGGAACTGGTAAACGTACTCTTTTTTGTTCGTGGGATTGATGAGCTTTATATTATAAGTAAAGGTTGGTCCGGTTGGTTTGAAACTCCATGCCTTCACAATGTAAGCCTTGTAATCCTGTTCAAGAAAGAGCAGAATGTACTGAACGCTAAACATTTTCGAACCAACGGACTTATAGAGTGCTTCAGGAAGCGTCGGCATTATTTGCCGTACCAACACAAACTCAATGTCTTGCGCAAGCGACGTCGCTAGGGAAACTAAAAGAATTAATAAAGCAAGTTGATTCACGCTTGCCCTTTTCATACCATCACCACCCAATTTTATTGGTCGAAAGTATTCTTAAACCGCACAGGCCTCCTAAAATATTAGACCTCAGAGCTGTTGAGTAGGTTCAACTTCCATCCAAACGTGAAAGTTTATTTCAGCAATCTTGAAATAATATTCAAAATTACTGTGAGTACAACACTTATAATTATCATCGTAGTTATTGGAAATATGAACACAAAATTCTTTCGGCGAATTACAACATCGCCTGGCAACCATTTAATGTTACTCAATCTCGGGATCAGGTACATCATCAAGCCAGCTATTATCATCATCACGCCGAACACGATCAATAACCTTCCAACTTCCTGCATGTTCTCCCTCCTTAAAGTAGGAGAATGGTAGTGCAACCATTTCGCCATCTTCAGTTTGGAGAGTCACTCTGGATAGAAAAACGTTCACCGTTATAACTTTCGCGATTTTTCCGTCGTAGAAAATCGTTGAACCTTCGTCCGGGATATTTTTAAGTGCCTCAATGTAAAAGTCGTGTTCGAACATGAGACAACAAAGCAATCTACCGCACGGGCCAGTGATTTTCGCTGTGTTTATCATCATTTGTTGTTTCTTGGCGTGTTTGAGTGTTATACTTTCAAACTCTCTCAGAAAATAAGAACAGCAACTCTTTCGTCCGCATAGCCCAAGTCCTTTGATGAACTTCATCTCGTCACGTGCACCAACTTGCCTCAGTTCGATACGGGTTCTGAATTCTTTCGCAATGTCTTTTACAAGTTCCCGGAAGTCCACACGTGTCTTCGAACTGAAGTAGATAACCAACTTTGTACGATCGAAAATATACTTTGACTGAAGTATCTTCATGGGTAACTGATGTTTTTTCACTAGCTCTATTGTAACTTCCCGCGCCCTTTTAGCAATCTGTTCGTTTTCTTCGATGATTTCAAGATCTTCCGGAGTTGCTTTTCTAACTATCGACTTAATCTCATAGTCTACGTCGTCGATGCTGATATCCTTCGGACCGATAAGTACTTTTCCGTAATCCACACCAAATTCGCTAAGGACAATTGCGTAATCACCATAACTGAACTGTTCTCCGTTATCAGCATAGTAGATGATTTTTCCAAGAGGCATCAACTCTATACCATAAACCGTTGCCTGTAGGCTCATTTGATCACCTCTTTCAGGTTACCTTTTGAATAATTCGGTAAAGGACACTATGTGTTACTAGTCCCTTCCAGTTCCTCTCGTGCTTCATCGAATCCTTCCTCCGTTTGCCTGACTTGTTTATGTTCCGCAATGAGCCCGAGGAGTAGTGTATGGTAAGTAAGCGCATAGTTGAAATTGGCAAGCTTGCTTTTCTGGATGTTATCGCAAATCTTTAGATACTTGAGTTTTATCTCATCGTCAAAGTCTTTGCGGGAATAATAGAACCACGCCAAAACCTTTGAGAATATCTTCATTAATTGAAAATCCGAGAAGGTGGAGAGTTCATTGGCTAATTGAATAATCGCCTTCCGGTCCTCAAGCTTTTCCTCAAGTAGCTTTTTGATACTCATGATTCTATCGAGTTCATCATCAGACTTGGCAATTTCACGAACATCTTTCAGTATTCTGAAGTCACCTTTTTTAAGCCGTTCCAAGTGTTCATAATTCCAAAAAGCAATTAGTGATTCGAATTCATCGTTTAGTTTATCCTCAAGATGAAGTGGTAATCTTAGTAACGCCAATCTACTTCTTATCGTTGGAATGAGTGTGTACCATCGCGACGTAACAAGTACGATTATTGCGTACTCGGGTGGTTCTTCAAGAGTTTTCAAAAAGGCGTTAGCCGCTTCTTCTGTGAACTTGTCAGCTTCGTAAACTATTACAGTTTTAAAACCCCGGAATGACCTGAATTCCAGAAAATCTATGACACTTCTTACCTCATCAATACCAATGTTGTTATGTGGATGAACGATAATGGAACGCTCTGGATCGTTAAGACCTAACCATTCCGATAAACTACTTATGATTTTTTTGGCGTAACCAATGTTGTGAACAACCAGTCCGTAGGATTTTCCTGGCTCCAAAAAGCTTTTGAGACGTTCCTGAAGGTTAGTCAATCTCTCACCTCGAAATTTCTTGAAAATTTCGGCTTTTTTATTATACCACACTACAGTAACAATTTGAAGGATAGTTTCGATAGGTGCCTTCTGCAAGCCCATGTGCTATAATTTCGTTTGTCGATAACATGAATGTGTTGAAACGGAGGTTGACCAATGTTGGAGTCAAAAAACTCGTTTGCTTTTCAGTTTGAGCAACGCATTGAAAAAATAATGAAGGAATTAATTTCGGAAGCTCCAGAGCAGCTGAGGGATTATCTCCAAGTATCTAAGGAATTCGTGATGAACTCAGGAAAGCGTTTGCGTCCTACAGTACTGCTTTATTCGTACCTTGGATACGGTGGAGAAAAGATGGAGGATGCGATAACCCTAGCTGCAATAGTTGAGATCATGCATAATTTTTTACTTATCCACGATGATGTCATCGACGAATCGGTTCTTAGAAGAGGAAAGCCAACAGTACATATGGCAATTGGAAACATGTTAAGGGATGAAAAACTCGGGAAAGATATTGCAATAGTTGTAGGTGACATTCTCTTCTTCCATTGCATGCGTTACCTCAATTCACTTTCAGTTGACGCTTCCACCTTTAGAAACCTAATCAGCGCTTTCTCAAAGTGTTACTCCCTCACAGGTTTCGGACAATTACTCGATATCATCTACTCTGGACATGTTCACGAAGAGGTAATAAACAGCGAGATTCCTAAGGAAATCTGTCGTTTAAAAACAGCTTATTACACTTTTTCTTACCCTATGGTCTTCGGATACCTATTAGCCGGCGGAAGAGATTCGAAGGAGGAGTCCAAAATAATTGAGTTTGGCGAAAAGATTGGAATAGCCTTCCAGTACAGAGACGACATCTACGGTGTTTTTGGCGGGGAGCGGAAGTCTATAAACGACATCCAAGAAGGAAAGTTTACAGCACTTCTGCAAATAGCGTTAAAATCCTTACCCGAAGGCCGTGCGGAAATTATTGAGCTGATAAATAAGAAAAAGAAACTTCCCGAAGAAGTCGACCGAATAATAAAATACATACGTGAGTCGGGAGCTTTGCAGAAGATTCAAAAAGAAATTGAGCTAATGATCGAGGAAGGACTTAACCTACTCGACCAACTGGAGTTGGCAAGGGAATACAAAGAAAAGGTGCGGGACCTTGTGAAAAGGATAGCTGAAATCTAAGCGGGGGGATAATTATGCCCGATTACCCGGCTCAATACAAAAATCCTGGTCCTGAAGTAAGATTGAGGACAAAGCGTGGATATCCAAGACTCGGAGCAACACCGGATGAAACAGGAACAAACTTTGCGATATTTTCAAGGAACGCAACCAGCGTCGTTCTCGAGCTCTATCAAAATTACTATGATGTAACACCATCACATCGGTTCATCCTGGACCCTGTGAAAAATAAAACTGGCGATATCTGGCACATCTACGTTTACGGTGTAGGTCACGGCCAGTATTATGGCTGGCGTCTCGATGGCCCGTACGACCCAATAAACGGGAAGAGGTTTAATAAGAATAAGCTCTTGATTGACCCCTACGCGAAAGCTATCACCACATTCTTCGACTGGGATGATCCTGCAGTTTACGGTTACGATCCGAGTTCTCCAATGCAGGATCTATCGTTCTCTACACTTGATTCAGCCACGAGCATGATAAAGTCCATAGTCATCGACGATTCAAAGTACGATTGGGGTGACGATCGACAGTTGCATATCCCCTGGAATGAAACAATTATTTACGAAATGCATGTGCGCCTATTTACGATAAGTCCAACGTCGAAGGTAAAATTTCCAGGTACTTTCCTGGGCATCATAGAAAAACTTGACCATCTAAAAGAACTTGGAGTAACCACGATAGAGTTGATGCCGATATTTGAGTTCAACCTAAATTCCAACCCAAATGTTAACCCATTTACCGGTGAAAGACTTAAAGACGTTTGGGGCTACAATCCTTTGAACTTCTTTGCAGTAACGGGAAACTACTCTGTAGGGCTAAAGCTTGGTGAACAGGTCTTCTTGTTCAAGGACTTTGTCAAGGAACTTCATAGACACGGTTTTGAAGTGATCCTTGACGTTGTGTACAATCACACAGGAGAGGGTAGTGAGAAAGGTCCAACCCTGTGCTTTAAGGGTATAGACAACGAGATATATTACATGCTCAATCCAACGAACAAGAGATATTATTTGAACTACTCGGGTTGTGGTAATACGCTCAACTGCAACCATCCGGTTGTGAAAGAGATGATAATAGACAGCCTGCGTTATTGGGCAACCGAAATGCACGTAGACGGTTTTAGGTTTGATCTTGCCTCGGTCCTGGGGCGGACACCCGATGGGCGCTGGATCGGTGACTTGTCGCTCCTTAAAGACATTGCTGAGGATCCGATCGTCGGAAAGTTGAAACTTATAGCCGAGGGATGGGATGCAGCAGGTGGATACCACCTCGGTCAATTCCCGGAAGGCTGGGCGGAATGGAATGGAAAATATAGAGATTGCGTTAGGAGATTTATAAGGGGAGACAACGGAGTTATCCAGGAGTTGATGCTCAGAATAGCAGGTAGTCCGGACCTATATTACAACCGAAAGCCTCATGCGAGTATAAATTTTATAACGTGTCACGATGGTTTCACAATGAGGGATCTGGTCTCTTACAACCAAAAGCACAACGAGGCAAACGGTGAAGGGAATAGAGATGGGACAGATGAGAATTTCAGCTATAACTGGGGCGTTGAAGGTGACACAGATGACCCTGAAATAATCCGTATCAGAAAACAGCAGGTGAAGAACTTCTTCGCAATATTACTAGTTTCGCACGGAACACCCATGATTCTCATGGGCGATGAAATGTTCAGAACCCAATATGGTAACAACAATGCGTACTGTCAGGATAACGAAACAACTTGGCTCGACTGGACACTTAAAGAGAAACACAGGGATATATTCGATTTTGTTAAAAAGATGATTCATTTTAGGAAATCACATCCTGCATTGAAGAGAGAATGTTTTTATCAGAGATACGATAAGTTTGGAAATCTCATAACTGACATTACCTGGCATGGAGTAAATCCCTTTGAGCCTGATCTTAGCTATTTCTCACATTCTATAGCCTTCATGATATCGGGTTTTGATCCAGTTAAGGGCGAAACGATAGATGATGACATTTACGTTATTTTGAACCAGTGGAAAGAGCCTTTAAACTTCGTACTCCCACCTATCCACGGGAAAAAATGGTACCGTGTTGTGGATACGTCGAAACCTTACCCACTGGATTTTCTTGACACACCAGAACCTGTTGATGGGCACTACCTTGCGCAGCCGCATAGTACGGTAATTCTAATCGCAAGATAGTTTTTTGAGAAAGTACGTATCCGGGGGGTAAAACGACTATGCGAGAGCAGCTTTACGCTTGGAAATACGAGAAGTTAGCTGAAAAGGTATCTCAGGAACTCAAGAAGCGAGGTTTTGAAACGTGGGTCGTTAAAAGCAAGGAAGAATTGTTGAAAACGGTAGATGAATTGATAACCCCGAATTCAACGGTCGCAGTTGGTGGTTCTGTATCCCTTCAGGAGACAGGTATTTTGGAACTTTTGAGAAGTGGGAAGTATAATTTCCTTGACAGATACAGAGCAAAAAATGCTGAGGAAAGGCGCGAAATAGAGTTAAAATCGTTTAGTGCAGATTATTTCCTGTGCAGTGCTAACGCAATTACTGAGGATGGAAAACTTGTCTTTCTCGACGGCAACGGTAACAGGGTTGCTGCTTTATCCTTTGGTCCAAGGACCATAATCATCGTTGCAAGCGTCAATAAAGTCGTTCTAAGTGTTCAAGAGGCTCGAGAACGTATTCGATACATTTCTCCAATGAACTGCAAGAGATTGAACCTGGAAACTCCCTGTACGAAAACTGGTTGGTGTATCGATTGTTCAAGTCCTATGAGAATTTGCAACTACTTTCTTGTCGTGGAAACCTCTTATCGCCAGCCGGGTAGGTTTAAGGTTATCCTCACGACTTTTGAACTCGGGCTCTGAGAATGTCAAACACCATTCCTTGTTTACCTACTGCTCGTTGACCCATGAAAAAGAGATATGGTATAATTCAATTGTGAATAAGATAACTTACACAAACGGTTCTGAGAAAAAAGGGGGCGGCGAGTTTGAAGATTCCAAAACCAACGATAAAGAGACTTGCGTTGTATTACCGGTGCTTGAACAGGTACAGGGAAGAGGGGGTTAACTT
>JAUQPP010000009.1 GCA_030550315.1 Thermotogota bacterium
GGAAGTGCGTTTCTTGAGCCCGGGAGAGAATTTGTAACATTGTGGTATATTCGAGTTGGATTGCAACAAGTTGGACAGATAGGGGGTTGAGGTATTCCAATGGAAATAACCGTGACCACGTCGCCGGATGAAATGGAGGCTTATCTAAAGATAACAAACAAGTTACCTGAAGAAACGGTTGATCTGGAAAAGTTGATGGAGACTATACGAAAAGCGAAGATTGTTCACGGCATAGATTACGACGCGTTAAGGCAATTTTGCAAGGAACCAGTTGAAAACGTCCCGATTTTGATAGCCAAAGGGGACCCTCCAAAAGACGGTGAACCGGGCAAAATTGTTTTTGAGATAACCACCACTTCCTCAAGAGAGTACATCACAAAAGATAAGATTGATTTCAGGGAGTTTCCCGTACAGAGAAGAATCCTTGTAAAAAGAGGGCAGAAGATCGCAACTATTCTCCCGCCAACGGAAGGTGTTCCTGGTAAGAACGTTTACGGTGAGACCGTACCAGCCAAACGCGGTGAAGAAGCTAAGGTGGTTCTCGGAAAAAATGTTGCACTTGATGAGGAAGGGAGATACATAGTGTCAACGGCGGAAGGCTTACTCAAAGTCGACGCGGAAAAGAACTTTATAGAGGTGAGCGAATATTTAGAAATTGACGGAGATGTTGACTATACCACTGGTAACATAGACTTTCCCGGCTCTGTACTTGTGAAAGGTGATGTGAAACCTGGTTTTGTTGTCAGAGCAAAGGGAGACATCGAAATCCAGGGCGTAGTCGAGGCGGCAACGATTATCTCACTCGAGGGAAGTGTAAAGCTTTCGGGCGTCAAGGGAAAGGATAAGGGGCTTGTTAAGGCAAAAAAGGATATTCACGTGAAATACGCCGAAGCCGTGACAATAGAGGCCGATAATCTGTATTTTGAAACTAACCTGCTCGGATGTATCGTCCGGGTTACGGGCTCGATAATCGGTACGGGAAAGGCGTCTTCTATCATCGGTGGTGAGTACGTGGCAGCATTAAAAATTGAAGCGGACGAGATAGGTTCCGAGTTTGGTACGAACACGTATCTTGAGGTAGGCATTAACCCGTACCTTAGGGAGGAAGTTAAAGTACTTAAAGCCCAAATTGAGATCGACAAAACTAGTATTCAGAAACTGCTCACAATTGTAAAACAGTATAAGGATCTTAAAGACAAGGGAACACCCATACCTCCGGAACGTGAAGAACAGTTTGCAAAGGCCACTCGAACACTTATCAACTTACGTGCGGAGCTGGAGAAAAACATTCGCAAGCTCGAAGAACTCCAGCAAAAAATGGGGAAGATGAGGTTTAGTGCCGAAATAATTGCTCGAAAAGTGCTCTACCCGGGCGTTGAGGTGGTAATTCACGATGCCCGGTACTACTCTGAACAACAATTACCTAAGGTTGTCCTGAGATACGAGGATGGTAAGATCTTTGTGGGAGGTTACGCAGGTTAGCATAGGGAAGGGAGTTTGGATGATGTTACTCAAGGTATTACCAAGGTTCAGACCAATGGTTTGGGGAAATCCTGAGCTGAATGAGATCTTTGGACTGGAAACGGAAAATCCCATTGGAGAACTCTGGTTACTCTCCGGACATCCACTTTACGAAACACCGCTTGAAGGTGTCGATTCGAGTTTAAACGATTTCACTCTCGAGATGTTCCAGTTCCGTTATCCACGTTTTCCATTACTCATAAAATTGGTTTCCACAAAACAGTGGCTCAGTGTTCAGGTACATCCCGACGATGAGTTCGCCAAAGTGGTTGAAGGTGAACCGTGGGGGAAAAACGAAGCGTGGTACTTTGTCACCGACGGCGAGTTCGCGATTTGCGAGGATACCGACCTGATGAAAGAACTTGTTGAAGACGGGCGAATCGATGAGATGAAGAATATCCTCACGTTTGTTAAGGTGAAGAGAGGTACAATTGTCAACATCCCGGCTGGCACCGTGCATGCACTTGGACCGAACAGTACCGTTGTGGAGGTTCAGCAGTCCTCGGATCTAACGTACAGAATATACGATTGGGGAAGGCCGAGGGAGACGCATTTAGAAAAGGCGTTGAAAGTTTCAAGGAATGTGAAGGTTACCGATATAGTCTTCCAGAATGCGAATGAGTTGAAGACGGATTACTTCACCATGAACATCTTTTCGAATATCTTCACCGAAGCAAAAGTCCTCAAAGATAATTTTTATATTCTTGTTCCGCTAGAGCTGACAAAGGAATTTTCGGCTTTTCTCTGCGTTTCGGAGGCGTATGCCGCACGATACGACCTTTCCGTCCAAGAAAAATGTTCAGTCACTAATTTCCGCGCGATAGTCGTTACATTGGGACCGAGATACAATCCGTTCTTTGAAAAATGATCGAATTTTTTCGCTCTTTACAACCTCGACCTCCTCGTTTGTGAAAGGGTCAATTCCCGTATAGTACATCGTTGTGCTTGCCGTTCCTGGAGTGGGTGTGAATATCTGAACCTGTTGAGGAACGTAGTTTAGATGTTTTATTATGAAATTCTTCAAGTAAGCGTTTTCCTCATCGCCCTCTCCAGGGTGCCCAACGATGAAATATCCTATAACGTATCTTTTCCGGCCTTTGTGCTTCGAAAATTCTTCAAATCTTCTTTTGAACTCGAGGAATTTCTCAACAGGAGGTTTTCTCATCAATTTCAGCACACGAGGATGTGCATGTTCAGGTGCCAGTTTTAGCTGTCCAGACGTAAAATCCACCAGAGCATTAATAACGTAGTCTGCGTTCGGGGAGTCCAGAATTAGATCATGCCTTATACCAGATCCCACAAAGACGTGTTTAACTCCTTCAACGGATTTAATTCTCCTGAGCAAATCAATAAACTGTACACCTCCGTCTTGCTGCAAGTTTTTACACACTGCTGGATACACGCAGTTTTTATAGCATTGGCCGTATGAACTTCTGACAATGCAGTTCGTAGACCACATGTTAGCTGTGGGACCGCCGACGTCGACAATTGTACCACGAAAATCCGGGTGTTTAGTGAGAATTTTTACTTCTTCCAAGATTGAGTCCACTGTTCTGGAGATAACGTGCGTTGTTTGATGGAGGGCAAGAGCACAAAAGCTACAGCCACCAAAGCAGCCGCGCACGGCTGTGATGGAGAACTTCACCACTTCAAGAGCCCTGACCTTACCGAGTCGTTCGTAGAACGGATGTACTTTTCTCGTGTACGGAAACAAGTATAACTCGTCGAACTCTTGCTGAGTTAGAGGGGGGGCAGGAGGGTACTGGATAACGTAACGCGTATCCTGCTTTTGTACCAGTGCGACGTCCTTATGAGGGTCTGTTAGTCGGATAATATCCCTGAACATCCTATTATACGCGTTCTTGTCGGAGGAGACTTCCTCATGGGAAGGAAGATAATGAACAGTCAATCTGGCGAACAGTTCATCAGAGATGGAACTCTTCCAAATCACCGTTCCACGGATACCATCGAGGTTTTTACCTAACTCGAGTCGCTTTGCAATTTCTAGAACAGCCCTTTCTCCCATGCCGTACACGAGGATGTCTGCCTTCGAGTCCAACAATATCGACTTTCTAATCTTATCACTCCACCAATCGTAGTGAGAGAACCGTCTGAGACTTGCCTCAATACCTCCGATAACGACTGGGACGTCCTTGAAAACCTGTTTAATCATATTTACATACCGGATTACTGCGCGGTCAGGTCTGCGGTTGTTCAGGCCACCAGGTGTGTAATCATCAGTTTTTCTCTTTTTCCTCGATGCCGTGTAATTGGCTACCATTGAGTCCAAGCTTCCGGCGGTAACACCAAAGAAAAGGTTCGGCTTTCCGAGTCTTGATATATCTTCTGGACTGAGCGGTTGCGCAATTATACCAACTCTGTAACCGTGTGCCTCCAAAAGCCTACCAAGGAGTGCAACACCAAAGGACGGGTGATCGACGTACGCGTCACCCGTCACTAAGATGATGTCCAGCGAACTCCAGTTTCTCAGCTTGAGTTCCTCAAGAGTGGTTGGTAAAAAATTCTTAATATTCATATCGTCAAATATTTTCATACTTTGTTCGTTCCCACTCGGAGATCTGTGTTGAATACTCCCACCATTCACGTTCTTTCAAAGCCATGAATTTTTCAAAAATGTGTTCCCCAAGCACACTTCTTACAAGTTCGCTCTTCTCAGCTTCGTTGAGCGCTTCCTTCAAGCTGGCCGGTAACCTGTTGATACCACGTTTTTGTTTCTCTGCGTCGGACATTTTGTATATGTTCTCTTCGACTGGTAGCGGTGGTTCGATACGCTTTTCAATTCCATCCAGTCCAGCAGCGAACATCACCGCGAGTGCTAAGTACGGGTTGCACGAGGGATCAGGTGCTCTGTACTCAAGTCGTGTGGCATTTCCACGTACTTTCGGGACACGAATGAGGGCGGTTCTATTTCCTTTACTCCATGCGATGTTCACAGGTGCTTCGTAACCGGGAACCAGCCTCTTGTAACTGTTTACCGTCGGATTTGTGATGACCGTGATCTCTCTTGCGTGGGTTATGAGACCACCGATAAAATATCTCATCGTTTGGGAAATTCCATCGGGTGCATCGGGATCGTAGAATGCGTTGCGCCCATCGAGTGTGAAGAGACTCATATGCACGTGCATACCGCTACCGTTAACGCCGAAGAATGGTTTCGGCATGAAGGTGGCAAAAAGATTATTCCTAATAGCAAGCGTCTTAATGACAAGCTTAACGGTTTGAACGTTGTCAGCAGCGATTACGGGCTCGGCGTAGCGGAAATCAACTTCGTGTTGGGACGGTGCAACCTCATGATGCGTTGTTTCAACATCGAGGCCCATTTCTTCTAAATAAACCGAAACTTCCGTTCGAATGTGTTCAGCAATGTCAACTGGCAACAGATCAAAATAGCTTCCGCTATCGAGAAACTCGAAGACCGGTTTTCCTTCTTTTCGAGGAAGTATGAAGAACTCGACTTCCGGACCAGCGTAAGGTATGAATCCCATACTTTTTGCCTTTTCCTGAATGAGTTTCAACCTGTAGCGCGGATCACCTTCAAATGGCGTGTTTGGATCCTCGTAAACATCGCATATAATTCTGGCACTTCTGTGACCATCGAACGTCCAAGGTAGCATTGCAACAGTTCTGAGGTCCGGCTTGAGGTACATATCCGATTCGTGAACGCGTGCGAATCCTTGGACTGAAGAGCCGTCAAACATGATTCCTGAATCCAACAAACCCTCAACCTCGTCCGAAGGAATCTCAACGTTTTTCATCGTACCGTTGATGTCCGTGAATTGGAGCCTTAAAAAACGAACACGGTTTCTGTCGATGAACTCGAACAGCTTTTCTCGATCCACGGTAATCCCCCCACGTTGTAAATCATTTTTAAACCGGCACAATCCTCCCGGCCTTTAAACCTACTATACCACTCCCAAGTTTAACATTCAATCATTAACCGTTTAATTGAACGTTAAAGCACTATTACTTGACTCGCATTCCAAAGTATCTTATAATTTTAGTGAGCTATTGAGATTGTGTCTCAATTGCAATAGGTAAGATGTTTTAAAGTGGCACATGGAGAGGTGGTTTGTGTGGAAACATTGAAACTTTCGGACGTTCCAGAAAATGTAACTGTCGAAGTGACTGGTTTAGAGGAGAGTGAGATTACACCTCGCCTTCGTGCCATTGGAATATTACCAGGTGTGCGTTTGGAGGTACTAAAAGCCGCACCACTTGGTGATCCGCGCATGTACCGTGTCTTCAACAAAGTTATCTCGTTGAGGAACTCCGAAGCTAGCTTGGTACGCGTAAAGATTTCCGATGATTCCCCGTTACCTCTGCTGAATGTACCTCCAGGAGACTACGTTGTAGTGAGAATAGATGGTGGATGGATGCTCAGGAACCGCTTAGCGATGGTCGGTATTGTCGAAGAAAGTACAATCACGCTTTTACCAGATGGTAGGGTAAAGACAACAGCCGGTGAATTTGATTTGGGTTTGGGACGTATGGCAAAAGTCTTTGTCAGGAAGGTGAAATGAACCATGACAATAACTGTTGGTCTTGTCGGAAATCCAAACGTCGGAAAAACTAGTCTCTTCAACAAACTTGTGGGGGCAAGGCAGTACGTTGCAAACTGGCCAGGTGTGACTGTTTCGCGAACTGAGGGTGCCACAGTTCGTAAAGGTTACACGTTACACTTTGTTGATCTACCTGGTGTTTATACACTTTCGGCAACCTCGATCGACGAAAAGGTTACGAGAGATTATCTCTTCTTCAGTCCCCCAAATGTGGTTGTCGTCGTCATCGACTCAATGAGTCCGGAACAGGGAATTTATCTATTGCTCGAAGCACTGGAGTTGAACTTGAACGTTATCGCGGTTTTCAACGCTGTAGATGAGCTTAGAAAATCAGGTACTGTGGTTGATAGATCCGTGCTGGAAACATTCCTCGGAATTCCGGTTGTTTTAACCTCGGCACATACTGGTGAGGGAATTGAGGAACTGATGGATAAGATAATTCAGGTTTTCAAGGGGGGGGATAGACCTAAGGTTTTCCCCTATCCTGAACACGTTGAGGAGGAGCTAAAGAGGATAGAGCCTTTGGTTCCCAAGGAACTTGCTCAACGGTTCTGCGCGCTGAAAATTATCGAAGGTGACAAGTTCATAAGGGAATTGGTGGGGAATGTAGGTTTAAGTTTTAACAAGGAAATCTATTCGGCCTTGGCAACGGATATAGCAAGAGCGCGGTATAACTTTGCAACGGACCTCATCTCCAAGGCGTACAGGAGCTCTGGTCGGTTGTTGACACTCAACGAGGCCATGGATCACGTTTTTACGCATAAGTTCATCGGAATACCAATTTTCTTGAGTGTAATGTACTTGGCGTTTAACTTTACGTTCAAAGCGTCGGAACCACTCGTAAAGGTTATTGAAACGCTTTTTGAGAAACTTTCCACACTCATAGGTGAAGAGAACATTATCGTTTCGCTAATTTCGCAGGGTTTTATTGGTGGTGTTGGAAGTGTGTTAGCTTTTGTTCCTAGTATTTTCGCCCTCTTTATGGCTCTTGGCATAATGGAAGAGAGTGGTTATTTACCAAGAATCGCGTTTCTGGTGGATAGGTTGATGTACAGGTTGAGACTCACTGGCCGTTCTTTTATGACGCTACTACTTGGATTTGGCTGCAACGTAAGCACGGTGATGGCTGCGCGAGGGCTGGCCGATGAACGAGAAAGGCTGACGACCATCTTGGTTTCACCTTTTATAAGCTGTAGTGCCCGCTTACCCGTTTATTTGATGATCACGGCTATAGCGTTCCCTAAGTACCGTGCTGAAGCGTTTTTCGCAATATACGCAATGAGTATTCTTTTAACAGCATTCTCCTCAAGAGTAGTTAACCGGGTGATTTTGGAAGGACAATCCGTTCCTCTGATTATGGAAGTTCCAAGATACAGGCTTCCGAAAATCTCAAATGTCCTTACCTACACTTGGAACAGGGGAAAACATTTTTTGGAAAAAGCTTCCACAATCATACTTACCGCGAGCGTTGTCATCTGGGTTTTGAGTTACTTTCCAGGTGGTGGAGACGTTGAAAAGAGTTTTGTTGCCATGCTTGGTAGGCTTCTCGAACCACTCTTTAAACCTCTTGGCTATTCCTGGCAAATTGTTACAGCACTAATTTTCGGTGGGGTTGCAAAAGAGGTTGTCGTCTCAACGTTCTCGCAACTTTACGGAACGCTTGAAGGAATAAAAATGGACCCGGTTGTGGGTGCTTCACTTATGATCTTCGTACTCGCATACGTTCCGTGTCTTGCCACGATAGCCGCTGTTAGGAGTGAAACGGGTAGCTGGAAATACGCATTATTTTCGGTCTTCTATAGTTTTGCTTTAGCGTATATCTTGGCGCTTTTTGTAAGACTCTTTGGTGGATTTATCTTGAGTGTATGTTGAAGGAATAAGAAACTGGAAGGTGACAACCGTGAGATCGGTTGCAGTTAAACAATCACTCATGATGTTCTTGGGTTTTATAACCTCGATTGCTTATATTAACGACGGCGAGTTCACCTTTGGATTAGTTTTAGTAGTGTTCTCTTCTGTCTTCTTACTCGGGATATTTGAACGGAAGACCATGTCGTTTTCGTACAAGATAGCACACCTTTACGTTGGCAGCATTCTGATGATGATAGCGACTGGTTACTTAATTTTGACTTTTGCGTTCTCGCATTTCAACCTTCTTGTCGGTGAACCCTCACTTAGATTGAGTATACCCGACTTTTTACTAATACTGACGGGAATCATGTCCCTTTTCAACGTAATTTCCTTGAAAAAAGCCGTTACTCGGGAAAAAACACCTTGAAAACCGACCTTCATTGTTTTAAAATTAACTTGTAAAGTGCTACAAAAATATGCATAATATCCTCCCTCCGCAAGTGTGTGGGAAGTCCGGTGGAAATCCGGCGCGGGGCCGCCACCGTGAGTGGGGACGAAACCCACAGATTGCCACTGGCTGGTAAGCTGGGAAGGCGTGGGGAGTAGGACGATCCACAAGCCGGGAGACCCTACTTGCTGGAGGAAGGATGCCATCCTCCACGGTCCCTGGGGATGGCCATCAATTTTTGCAAAGAGGAGGAGGAAAGAGGTATGTTTTGGAGAGGTTCAAGGTGGTTAACCACAGTAGTACTTTTGATTGCCACTTCTTTAGCCCTTGCGATTGCGGTTGTCGACGATGCCGGAAGGATAGTCAACATTCCAGCACCACCGAGAAGGGTTGTTAGTGCTGCTCCAAGCGCAACAAGATATTTGATTGCACTCGGACTTGAAAATAGGATAGTTGGAGTAACAGCGTGGGATTCTTACAAAAAGGCGGAAAACATAGGTAACATGGTGCCACTAAACATCGAGAAGATTTATTCTCTGAAACCGGAGCTTGTAATAACATTCGGTGGCTTTCAATTTCCAGAAGTTGAAAAGCTCGAGAAAGCTGGTCTGACCGCGTACGTGTTGAACGCGAATACGCTGACGGATATAATAAAAGCTGTTGGACAACTTGGTGCGGTGTTCAACGTAAAGTCGAAAGCGGATTTGCTTGTGAAGCAACTGAGGGACAAGATGACGGAAATGGGTATTAAAACGTCAAAGATACCTCTGGAGAAGCGACCTCGCGTGTTCTTCACAATCACCGTTCCCGACAAGAACACGAAAGAATTGTGGACAGCAGGAACAGGATCGTACGCGAACGAGCTTATTGTCATCGCTGGTGGAAGGAACATCGCAGCTCCATACACGGGTAACAACGGTTGGCTTTCCGTTAGTTGGGAGTGGCTTGTTCAGGAGGATCCGGACATAATCGTCGTTGCCGCTTACGGGGATAGAAACGCGGCACTTCAGGCGATTAAAGAACACGCGATAATGAAGAACCTTAAGGCAGTTAAGAATAATAAGGTACTTGTTGTCGACGGTGATGATTTGAGCCAGGCAGCACCGCACATTTTTGATTACCTCGAAGTCTTTCACAACTTCTTCTACGGAGGCAAATGACCTTGGGACAAAATGCGCACGGTGCAGGAGGCTTAAAGAGAACGGGGAGACGTCTGCTCCCCGTTTTTCTGGTTTTCACGTTTTTTCTAGCCTTTCTCGTTAACCTGTCGTTGGGTTCGGTAAATTTCACACCCGTGAAGATCCTTCGTTCACTCACAGAAGATGGCTCCGATAGTTACCTTATCTGGTCGATCAGGTTTCCACGCGTGGTGATGGCGACGCTCACCGGTATGGCCCTTGGACTTGTGGGGAATGTATTTCAATCGATTATGAAAAACCCGCTTGTGGATCCTTACTTGATAGGTACCTCTGCGGGAGCGTTGTTTGGTGCGTTGCTTGGAATATACTTTATCGTCAACTCGATTGCGTTTGTGAGTATTCCTCTGATGAGTTTCATATTCTCCATAGTAGCTTCGATGATAACAATTCTGATCGCAAGAAAGGGAACAATTATACCGGTTGTGCACTTGGTTCTCAGCGGTGTCTTGGTGAGCACACTTTTCTCAGCTGGGAGTATGTTGTTGCTCAATATAGCTAACAGAACGCTGGTGGGCGGCCACATCTGGCTCTACGGAACGTTTTCTGGGATGACGATGCGGGATATACCTCTGCCGTTAGTTTCGTTCATTGCTTTATTTATTTCCACATTGGTGCTCTCCAGACAACTTGACGCAATGTCACTTGGTGAGCGCGAAGCAAAAGGGCTGGGAGTTAATACGGAGTTTGTCAAATGGTATTTCTACCTACTCGGATCGTTCACAACGGCAACGTTTGTTTCCAAAACCGGCATTATTGGTTTTGTCGGTTTGGTCGTTCCACATATGGCGCGTATGATTGTTGGACCAAAACATTTCAGAAATGTTTGGACTACCATTTTGATAGGAGGCACATTGTTGCCGGTGTGTGATACCGTTGCGCGCACGATTCTTAATCCTGTTGAGATACCGGTTGGTATAATAACGGCATTCATAGGCGCACCGTTTATGTTCGTGCTACTCAAGTTGAAAAATGGTTCTTAATCCTCAGTTGCTTGATGTATCTGATCCTGTATGGATGATTCCGATGATTCTGATAGCTCCAACGCTTCCGATGTAAGAACATAGTACCTTTCCCTACTCGCTGATACACTCGAAACAACATCTCTCATCTTTTGATTCTGGAAATCCGCAAACGAGAAAAGTACAATTTCGTCTGGCTTTAATTCCAAGATGGTTTCCATCATCCTTTTTAGTAACCCGTGGTCGCCTTTCAGTGTGTGCACTCCAAGCCCTATCCTCACTTTCGAAAGACTTCCAACGCGCCGTTCTGCTGAGGTCGAAATCTTGACTACATCACTGATGTAGGGACTGTAGACCATCAGACATGCGTAATCAAGGAATCCATCCCTAAGCCAAGTTACCCAGTCTTGGAATCTGTTGGGTAACCCATCGGATGCGTAATTACCAAAAACCGCGGCCGATAAGTTCTTACCGTACTTTTTCACACGTCTGTAGATTTCTTCCACGGTCAAATTTACCTGAAGAGTTCTGAATCTGTTGAACTCCTCCTCCGTTGGTGTTATCTCTTTCCCAATTTCCGACGAGTACGTTTCCAGCCAGCGTTGAAAATTTTCAAGCGCAATAGGGTTATAACCAAAGTGTCTGTAAGGGTATCTGATAAAGTCAAGGTGAATCTCATCAACATCGTAACTTGCTGCTATCTCCTCGGCGATACTTGCAACATAGTCTCGCACTCCAGGTACACCAGGGTCAAGAAAGATGCCTTCGACAAAGCCATTTGCTTTAGTATAAGTAAGTAGTGAAACTCCGGAAGCGTCGTATGTGACCCATTCTGGAAACTTATTAACTACGTGATTCGGATCCTTCGGTCGCGAAGTAAATGGCCAAGCGTAGAATGTGTTCATCCAAGCGGAAATCTTGATCTTGTGTGGTTTTGCAAGTTCTATTATCATCTCCAGCGGATCAAAAGTTTCAGATTGTTTCTCCAAGGCTTCAGCCCGTGGTAGAATGCTCGAATTATAGTACGCATCCATTCTTCCGACGACCTGGATATAGAGTCGATTGATACCCATTTCCACTGCAAGGTCAACTACTTGCCGTACCTTGTCCGGTGATGTAATCTGATCCCTTACCACCCAGATTGACAAACCAGTTGCGTTTACATGATTTCCAAGTCCAAAGGAAAAGAAAAGTAACAAGAGGAGAACTGGTGGTACAAAATCCCGCACTCTCAGCAACCTCCAAAAAGTTTAAAAAAGCCGCCAACGGAAGCCGTTGGCGCTTTTTCGAAAATTTCACCAACACATCTTTCCATTTTGGGTTAACAACGGGAGAGAAAAATATTATCAGAACTGCATCCTCATTATTTCCCTATAGGCATCAACGATCTTGTTTCGAACCTCGACCGTTAACCTAAGAGAAATGGAGGCCTTTTCAGCCTCTACAATGAGTTCGTGAATGTTGCTAATTCTACCAGTTGCAAAATCATCCGTCATTTTTTCCACCTTTTTTTGCTGTTCGTTTACGGATTTTAAGGCATCGGAAAGTATCTTCCCAAATTCGCTCTCAAACCTAGCTAATTCGTTCTTTTGTTGAACCCCGCCAAAAGTTTTATTACTCCCAACTCGTTCAATCATCGCATCACCTCCTCGCAAGGAGACTGAAAGAGGCTATCTACCTATTTGCAACGCTGCCGTAATCATTGCCTTTGTAGTGTTGATGGCCATTGCGTTGGCTTCATATGCCCTTTGTGCGTTGATCATGTCAACCATTTCACGAATGATATTCACGTTCGGAAGCCTTACGTAACCGTTTTCGTCTGCGTCTGGATGTGTTGGATCGTACACAATTCGGAACTCCGAAGGGTCTTCGTGAATATGTTTAACAATGACACCACCGTTTTCCAGGCGTCCTCCGAAGTTTCTAACCAATTCTTGAAAAACCGGAATTTTTCTTCTGTAAGGTTCACCGCGTTCTGTGCGTGTTGTTTCCGAGTTCGCGATGTTCGTGGAGATTATCTCTATTCTTAACCTCTGTGCCGTCAAACCAGTTGCGGAGATACCGAAAATGTTAAACTCACTCTGCATGGTTCTCCAAACCTCCGAGAAGATTCATGTTAAACTTATCTGATGTTTCTCACTACGGTGTTGTATCTATCGATGTTTGCGCTCATCAACCTTGCCAAAGTCTGATATCTGAGCGCGTCTCTGACCATCTCAGTAATCTCCATATCTATGTCCACGTTATTTTTATCGTTCGTTATAGAGGTACTCTTTTGTGTCACTTGCTTTGCCGTAACAATTTTTGTGGCCGGTGGTAGGTGTTTTTCATGCGTTGTAAAGAGCTTCAGCTTCATTTTGGATTCCTGGAGGTACTCTTCGAAGGCGACATACTTTCTTTTGTATCCTGGTGTTTCGGCGTTGGCAATGTTTTGCGCGTGTAATTCTTGCCTTTTAAGTTGAACATCCAACGCAGTTTTAAGTGTATCAAAGTTCGAGTTGAAGATTGAATTCAAATTACCACCTCCACACTTGATATATTCTACCACAAACAAGAAAAATCCTACAAGAACAGTTTTTATAATTTTGTGGTCTAATATATAGTGAGCTTGTTCATGGAGGTGATTTAGCGTATGACGATTTTGAAGGGAAGACACTTAGCTTGCGTAATCCTCTTTTCCATCTTGAGTCTTCTTTCATTACTTATTTCTTCGTGCGGTGTCAAAATTCCCAGCGGAACACCGGAAAAAGTCACGGTCAATTACGAAAAGTATCTCGAGTTCCCGTTGACGAATCTACGGTTCTCAGTGAAAGATTCTCTAGTCGAGTTTGAAAACGCCCTTCGAGAAGCGGGCTTAAATTTGGAGAAAAGCGATCCTATTATCTTATCCTTTGCAACGGAGGTTTCACTCTCACCATCAACGTTTCTTGAGAACTTTAAACGTCAACTTGATGAGATGTTAGGCGAGTTTACCGAAGGTTTGAGTTTTCAGCTGGACGTAAACGGACTTACGTCCTCGCTTTCTGGAAGCTTCACGTTACCGGAGCTTCCAGGAGTCCAGCAATTCAGTGTTAGTGTTTCTGACGTGCCGGTTGATAATCTGATACTGGTGCAGGATGTAGCAGTTTTAGTCGGTCCAAACGGTTCTGTGCTACTTTCTCCACTGCTCACGACACTTCCGTTCGAAGAAGCCATTTTTGCGCAAACGTATTTGAAGGTGACATTCATACCTACATCTGGAGGCTTGCTGAACCTGTCCCTTGAGCTTGACGGTGCTGAAATTCCCATGAATCAAACAATTCAGAACTTAACAATTCGGAGAAGTTCGACTTTGATACTGAAAAACAAAATAAGCGATGTTGTCAGCGGTAAGCTCACGATAGAGTTGCAAAACAACAGGCTGAGTTATTTCAAAAATCTTGATCTTTCCCGGGTGACCGAAAATGGTAAGATTCGCGTGGATATACCAGATCGAACGATCGGTCTTGTAGACGAGGACTGGCAGTTGAAACTTTCTGGTAGTTTTGACGGAGAGGTTGGCATTCCGGGCTTCTCCGGGAACCTTCTCCAATCAATTTCTTTGAGGAGTGGCACTGTAAACCTCGGAAGTGGAACGGGTAGCGGTACAAGAGTGACGGTCAACGTGTTGGAAAATTACTTCAAAATTGGTGATGGAATCAAGATATCCGGTTATTTGGAATTCTCTGGAACAGTATCGGCGGATTTGAGACAGCCGCTGAACTATAAGATAACACCGAATATATCCATCAAAGCCGTGAAAGATTACAGAATTAGCATCACCGTTGAGAAGCCCGGTTTGGTAAGCTACCTAAAGTTTACAAACGATAGTGGCTACCTTGTTATGAATTTTTCGGGCATCACGGTGAGAAATGCTACAACAACCTTTGGAGAGATGTTAACTGCACCTGAAGTGAGGATAAGTTTCAAAGGTGTTGAGCTTCCAAAAGAGCTGAATGTGGTACTCGAAGCGGATGTAACTTCGCGCAACGTTTCTTATAGCGTAGCGTTGCCAAGTGGCCAAGACATCAAGATAGAGCGCGCGATAATCGACCCAAGTGTCGTTTCTGGGCAGGTTTTGGATGTGAGTTACCAAATTCCGCAGTTCTTAACGCATACTGTTAACTCCCTTGACTTAGATGTTGAACTCCTTGTTGAGTACAAAAGCAGAGGTATCAGCATCAGTTTAGATCTTACTTCGAACTTCTTTGATCATAAGCGTTTGAATTTTGCTGACACAGGTGGGATGAGTCGGCAAGAAATTATATCAAAGAAAAGGACTATCGATCTTTCCACGTTCACCGAATTCAAGATCAAAATTGAACCATCTATAAGCGCTGCCGTTGAGATAACTAACGTATCACTGCGAGATGGCGCGTACCTTGTTTTAAATCCGAAGGTTTCGAAACTCGAAGTTGATAACGTTTCCCTTAAGAACGTTTCCTACGATTTTGGTAAGATTGCGTCAGTCGATTTTGGAACGATACTGAGTGATGAAATAGCTTTCCTGAGAGAGCTTGATTATCAAGTTAATGCGATTGGTGAGATAGAGGTTAGGAATGCTACGATAGCTCCTGTCATAAAGCTGAACCTTTCGGGCACTGAATACGTTATCACGAAAGATAACCCTCAGAACGTTGGTCCAAGGATTGCAGAGCTTTTTAAAAACGGTCAAAGGATGGACGTATCTCTCAGATTTGACCTTTCGGGTGGGATGATTAATAAAGACAGTGAGCTAAAGTTTATTTTGCGCATTAAATTCCCGTTGCAGATGAAAACTTCGACCACGGATGTAAAGGTCTTCTCCAGTGAACTTTCAGGAGATTTTTCAGGTTTACGCGCAGTTTTGGATCACGCTTCGAACGCAAAATTGAGGTTCAAGACCTGGAGGAATACAACGGGCTTGCTCGTCAAAGTTGTTATTAAAAAGGGAATGGACGTGATAATAGAGAAGGAACTTTCAACAAGTGCACCGGAAATCAGCTTAAGTTCTGAGGAGTTACGAAAGCTATCGGAAGGTGGGCTGACGTGCGAAATCCTGATACCGGCTAACAATACAGTCCAGTTGAACTACAGTGGAGAATTATTTGCATCACCATACGTAGCTGTGAAAATAAATGCGAACGTCGAACAGAAATTGAAGTGAGGTGGGGAAAATGATTAGATGCAAGCAAAACTTTGTTCTTTTGTTTGCGTTCTTGTTTATGTTTGGAATTTCAATCGTTCTTGCATCGCCGATAACGTATTACGGCTTTGACGGTAATCCACTCTTGCTACGTGAAGATGGTACAGGATTACTCAGGTTTTCCCTCATTTTTGACGCGGGTTTGTTCCAAAATTTGTTAACGCTGTCAAATCTCAACGCCCTTTTGAATGAAGAAGTAGTTAAGATTAACAAGGAAACTATGTCCGCAGCTTTGGGAAACGGCATCTCGCTGACCGTTCCAGTTGGGGCTGCTATCTACGGTAACCTTAGGATTTCCCAGTTCAACCTCGTACCTTACGTAGCACTTGAAGGTGGATTGTCAGTTCGGCTCCCCAAAGAACTCTCCGAATTGCTCTTTGGTGATACTTTGGTTGAAACAAACCTGGAAAAAACTATGACGAACTCTTCTATTGGCGACCTTAAATTATCTGCGGGCTTTAACGCAATATTCGAGAATTTTTTGGTTGGTTTAAACTTCTTTGTACCGTTACTTTACAGCTACTCCGAAGGTACTTATGTAAAAGTCAAATACCACTCTTCCGCAGAACCTTCGAGTGCATCGCTAGAATTAAGTACACGCTTGAGTTACCTCTCCGCGATCGATTTACGCAACTTTCAGGAAACTCCCATCGAACGTTTAATTAATCTAAACAACGCAGGTTTGAATCTCACACTTGGTTATGGTACCAACAGGTTTGGAATCGTCTTGAAGGACCTGACGGTGAAGCCGGCAACCGCGGGATATGGCTTTACTACGGGGGTAGATGTTAAATTTGAGTACTCGGCAACGGGTGTGGAGCTCAACACTACAGGGGATACAAGAGTTATCGATCCCGTCTTTTTCCAAACAACTGGTGTGGCGATTTCGGATGTTCCGAAACTGAGTGCGTATTACAAAGAAGACGGATTCTTTAGCTGGGGGGTTAACGGTACACTTGCGCTCGATGGAAGATGGAGCGTAGGAACCTACGCGGGACTCGATTTGAGTATCATCAAGCCATATTATAAGCTCTCCATTCAAAATGGGTTCTTTGCGCACACGCTCGGTCTGGATTTGAACTTAATGTTGTTTATCATGAATCTGAGTTTTACGTTAACTGCGGATTCCCTCATTCCAGCCGAAAACTCCACTCCAGGTTTCAAATTATCAATGGACTTTGCTGCGGGTTTTTAAAGATTGACGTGGACAGTTTTGAAGAGAGAGGGCCCCGTCAACGACGGGCCCGTTTTATTACTCAGTGACTTAAGGTGTATAATTATTTTAGCTAGTTAAGCACAAACCTGAGAAAAACAGGCAGGTTGATGAAAGGTAGCGTGGTGCACATGGGAAAAACGAGAATAAAAAGATTACCAGACGAGGTAATATCCAAAATAGCCGCGGGTGAAGTGGTGACAAATCCTGCATCGGTAGTTAAGGAGCTTGTCGAGAACTCTGTCGATGCTGGAGCTTCCAGGGTTGAAATTCAAATCCGAAACGGTGGAAAATCCTATATCAAAGTTTCGGATAACGGGATTGGAATGCCCAAAGAAGAGCTCGCACTTGCGGTGCAAAGATACACCACAAGCAAGATAGAAACCTTGGAGGATATCTACAAAATCACATCTTACGGTTTTAGGGGAGAGGCACTTGCTTCTATTGCAGAGGTAAGCAGACTTGTCATAACGTCGTCGAATGGGGATGAATCAGCAAGGCTTGAGGTTGTTGGGGGTAAAGTGGTCAAGTTGAGCGATTTCTTCAGAGAGCGAGGGACAACTGTTGAGGTGTACGACCTTTTCTTCAACGTTCCAGCTCGCAGAAGGTTTCTATCTTCCGAAAAAGTGGAGACGCGGATGGTCACCGAAATGGTCGAAAGATTCCTCGTCGCCCTTCCATCAGTGGAACTTCTTTACAAAGTTGAGGATGAGGTTGTGTACTTTTCAGGACCTTCCGGACTTTCGGAGAGGTTCACAACTGTTTTTCCAGAGGTTCGCGAGCTCAGGGAATTTGAAGAAGAAACAGTTTTTGGTAAGGTGAGAGGGGTTATCTCATCACCTCAGTACTTTAGGAAAAACCGGACAGGTCAGATGTTTTTTGTGAACGGTAGGTTTGTTCTCGACTCACTCCTGAACAGTGCACTTGAGCGTGGATATGGTGAATCAATTGCCCACGGCGGAAAACCTTACGCGGTACTCTTTTTGGAAATCTCCCCTGACAGAGTTGACGTGAATATCCATCCTCAGAAGTTACAGGTCAAGTTCTCCGATGCACAGGGTGTTTACAACGAGGTCATTCGGGTTGTGCGGGATCAAGTTCGAAGATTCACTGGTTTCACGATGTTCGTGGAACGTTCAGCATCGGACTCAAGTTCTGCGGGGGGGCAAATTACTCGCGTTGAGTATGAAGATAGATTCTCAAGCGGTATTAACACAACTGTGAAAGAAAGTACTAGATTGATAACGGAGAAAGCACCTGATTCCGAGTATTCAAATTTAGATAGTTCGTGGAACATGGATTCGCATATTCGCGAAAATTTAGGTTCAAAAACCCGTCAGTTTGCGGTGCAACTACCATATCTTTTTGCAGATGAATTCACCAATATCCCGTCGAACTACTTGATTGTCAAGGAACGCTACGTTATTTTTGAAGATGCGGATGGACTGGCGATCATGGACTTCCACGCGGCACATGAAAGGTTACTCTTTGAGAAATTCAAAAATCGTGAGTTTTCAACGCAACGTCTTCTGATTCCTGTGGAACTAAAATTGTCCAAGAGCATGCTCGATACTTTAGTTACTTTAGAAGGTCAACTAAAGGACTTGGGGTTTGACTTCTCGATCAACGGTGATGAGGTAAAGGTTATCCAAATCCCGTCTTTGTTGAAAGTTACGGAAATTACAGATGTCCTCATAGAGTTAATCGATGAATATCGCTTACCCTTCCAAAGGCCGACGAGTATGTTGCACACACTCGCCTCAAAGGCTTGCAAGTCCGCTGTAAAAACCGGCGATAAACTGACCGTGGAAGAAATTAAACAACTACTCAAAGAAGTTAAATCCAGAGGCTCTCTCACATGTCCGCACGGAAGACCGATAATCATGAAAATAAAGTTCTCGGAACTAGATAGTTTCTTTGGAAGATAACTGAAGATGGAAAAGTACAGCTTGCGTTTGACATGGAAGGCTTGTTTTTGGTAGAATAGTTAGGTAAGCGAATAAATTTCGAACGTGGTTGGTGATGCGTTGAGCAACTTAATTTGTCAGGAACGGAGGAGGTTTGAGTATGATTGAAAAATTTGACAAGGGGTTAGTTGAGGAACTCCTTGGTACGGTCCTCAGATACGGGGGAGATTTTGCCGAAATTTTTGTTGAGGACAGGTACTCGACGGAAATTGAGCTTAGGAATGGTAATGTGGAACAAGCGCGCACAGGTCGGATGTTTGGTGTTGGAATCAGAGGATTTTTGAGAGATAAGGCGATCTACGCTTACACGAATGACTTGTCGCGCGAGAATCTGCTGCAGGTTGCCAGGAGGGTTGGTGAAGCACTTGGTGAAGTAAAATTGAAAGATTTCGTTCTGAACTTCGATGTTGCTGAGCTAAAAAACAGACACGTTGCCCTCCTGAAGCCTGAGCAAGTCAGAAAAGATGTGAAAGTAGGGTACATGAAACGAACCTACGAAGCAGCAAAAAAGTACTCGCCGACCATTGTCCAGGTTCAAGTGAGGTACTGGGATTACGACCAAAAAGTTTTGATAGCCAACTCGGAAGGAGTTTACGTAACCGATAACAGAGTGAGAACGCGATTAATGATAACGGCCGTTGCTGCTAAAGATGGTCAGATGGAAACAGGGTTTTACGGTCCCGGAGCGGGTATGGGACCAGAGTTTCTCGAACGAATCGATGTTGAGCAGGCAGGTGCAAGGGCGGCACGTATAGCGGTTAGGATGGTGGATGCCGAACCAGCACCGGCTGGTCGGATGACCGTGGTAATTTCAAACGAATTCGGTGGAGTAATTTTTCATGAAGCGGTAGGTCATGCTCTCGAAGCAAGTTCTGTGGCACGTGGAATGTCCGTTTTTGCCGGAAAACTTGGACAGCAGATCGCAGCACCGTGCGTGAGTGCTGTTGATGATGCCACTATTCCAAACGGCTGGGGTAGTGCGAACGTGGATGATGAAGGTACACCAACGCAGAGAACGTTGCTCATAGAGAATGGGATTCTTAAAGGTTATTTGATAGACAAGCTCGGTTCAAGACGCATGGGTATGCCGTCGACAGGTAGTGGGAGACGTCAGGATTACACTTTTGCTCCAACCTCAAGGATGAGTAACACGTTCATACTTCCAGGAGATTACCATCCCGAAGAAATAATCGCATCTGTGGAGTACGGACTTTACGCAAAAACGATGGGTGGCGGTTCGGTTAACCCAGCCACCGGCGAATTTAACTTCGCGGTAAACGAGGGTTATCTAATTGAGGGAGGCAGGATTACGAAACCTGTTAAAGGAGCAACACTCATCGGAAAGGGATTTGAGGTGATCCAGAACATCGAGATGGTGGGAAACGATGTGGCAAGAGGACAGGGTATGTGTGGTTCTTACAGTGGAACGATTCCGGCGGATGTGGGACAGCCCACAATAAAAGTTAGGGATATACTCGTTGGTGGAAGGAATAAGTAGAGATCCTTTATGGGGGTGCCGAAAGATGACAAGGGAATTCGAGATTTTTAAGGATAAAATATTCGCTCTTGGTAATGAACGAAAAGTTGATGTGCAAATCATTTGCTTAGCGGAACGCGAGTTCCAGGTCAGGTACCAAAACGGCCAACAGGATCAATACACCGATGCAGGTAAATTCAGGGTGCAAGTCCAGGTTCTAAAGGACGGTAAGCTGGGGACTTCCTACACCGAGACGCTGGAAGATCCCGAAAAGGTGTTTATGGATGCTCTTGAGAACATATCGATAGTGGATACGGAGGACGTAGAGTACTTCTACGATGGAAGTGGCGACTACCCAGCTATACTGCCTTACGACGGAGCATTTGAGAACCTCTCAGTAAAGCAAAGGATTGGATTTATCGAGGAATCCGAGAAAGTAATGAGAAAAGATGAACGTATCATCGGAGATTGGGCGGTTTACGGTGATAGAAAACGTGAATGGCGTATTACCAACTCTCTCGGACTTGACGTTTCATTTGTAAGTGGTGGCGGGTTTATGTACGCGGTGGCAATTGCAAAAGATGTATCTCCTAGGTCTGGCTCTGAGTTCATCTTGGGTAAAAAACCTGAAGATATAGATCCCGTTTTCGTGGGCGAAGGTGCACGTGAATGGGCAGTTAAACTCATCGGCTCGAAGTCAGTGAAAAGTGGGAAATATAGGGTAATCCTTTTAAACGAGGTGTTCTCCGATATCCTTGGAATGCTCGTTTCGATGATAAGTGCTGAAAACGCGCACAAAAATATGTCTCCGTTGAAGGGGAAGATAGGTGAGAAAGTTGCATCTGAAAAACTAACGATAAAAGACCTACCATATCATCCGCTCAGTATAAGCAACTTGCCGTTTGATACACAGGGTGTGCCAACGAGGGAGAAAATTATCATCGAGAATGGGGTTTTCAAAATGTTCCTCCACAATTTAAAAACGGCGAAGAAGGATGGTGTAGAACCGACAGGTAACGCATACGGAACGGCCATCTTACCGATAAATCTCGTGGTTGAACCTGGTGAAAAAACGTTTGAGCAACTTTTAAAACAACTTGGAGATGGTATCGTTATTATAAACGTTGAGGGATTGCATTCCGGTGCAAATCCAATATCCGGAAATTTCTCTCTGAGTGCTAAAGGTCTTAGAGTGGAAAATGGAGAGATAACGCACGGTGTAGAGCAGATAACAATATCTGGAAACTTCTTGGAGTTGTTGAAAAACATAGAAGAACTCGGTACGGATGTGAGAGCTACAATGGGGATGGCCAGTATCGTTACTCCGTCCGTATTGGTGAGCGAGTTGGATATTGCTGGTGCAATTAAGGAATGATAAAAGGTCGTTTACCACAGATTCTCTTCCTTTACCAGGATTTGGAGTAGCTTAAATAGAATTTGTTGTTGAATTCTGATAAGTTAAGTGCTATAATTTCAAAGTAAAAAAGCCTGTGGCTTGTCCACAGGCTTTATTTTGAGTCTTGTAATCTAAAACAGGAGGATAATGCCTTTGAGAGACTTTCGAAAAGGCGTTTTGATTTTTACACTACTTTTGTTCTTAGCCCTTTGGATAGGTGTTATTTTCTACTTCTCATCCGAGACACCGGAGTGTTCGGCACAACGTTCCGTGTACGTTTACACAATTTTGAAGAAGTTGGATACCATTTTGGACTTTTCGAAAACGGAAGCGTTTACAAAACTTGTTTCACTCTTTAGGAAATTGCTGGGTGCTACATCCGAAGTATCTACCGTCGAACTTATTCGAAGTAGTGCACATTTCGGATTTTACGCAATTCTCGGGTTCGTCACATCACTACTTTCCTGGTTGTGGAAACGTGATTTTTTGGTATCGCTACTTGTCGGTACTTCGCTACCGGCGGTTGTGGCTATCTTAGATGAGTTTAACCAAGCATTTCACCGTAGGCAATCAACTGTTGTTGATGCCTTTGTGGATCTGATGGGGGCGATGTTTGGAACCGTTTTGGCAAACCTAATGATAGCACTAATCGTCCTTCTTGAGTACTTGAAGAGTAAAAGAGGACGCTTCAAAAATATTCGACCATAACAATTTTTCCACGTTCTTCGAGGATCTTTGCAATATCGCGAATAAGTCTGAATTTTAGGGAAATATCGTGTGCAAACAACGGGTTTTGATGGGCAGGATTTATGGCCCTACCAACCAAGAAGTGAACAACATCAGCCTCCGTGAGCATATCCACGAGCTTTTGTGCACCCACTCCAAGTTCTGTTGATTGTCCTTCTAAGTACCTGAACACCTGTGTGAGCGTGATTATACCTTCGGTTACCAAATCAACTCCGTCCATGTAACCAATCGGTGGAGAAATTTCAGAAATACTGGAGAAATCAATTTCCACTCTCTTTCCCGTTATCCTTTCCACTATTTGACTCGTCGTTCCTCCACATATAACTCTCTTACCAGGACTATTGAAGAGTTTTTCGACAACTATTGTGTCGTCCCCCTTTCGCTCGGGTGGTCCCACCATAACAGTGAGGAACCTTTGTTTCCTGACCTTTATGGCGCAGAATGTGGCGTCGTCACCTTTGGTACCGTGGTCAAGTAGCGTAGCAAGTCTTACAAGATGGTTCACGATGCTTGGAAGATCCACCTTATTGATGAGCAGGTTAAGCAGTTCTTTTCTAACGTTTTCCTCACCAAATCCAAATGGAAAACGTTTTGTCCCCATACCGGCTTGAACTATACCGTCTGTCATCATGAAGATTACGTCCTCTTCGCGTACTTCGAATCTCGTTTCGAAAATCTTCCTGCCCTCAACGATATCCAAAGTTTTTGGGAGTTCTAAGAACCTGCCTTCCCTGTAGATAAGAACTTGCGGAGTGTCATACTCGTATATTACGCATTCTCTTGATAAGTGGTTGACGTAACATGTGGAAAGTGTAGCATAGCTGATACCACGTACCCTGCAAGTTGGTAAGGTAGAAATAACGGAGCGGAACACCTCGGAGATTGGTATTCCATCAAAAACCATACGTGTGGCAATTGAAGCTGTTAAGGTACTTAAAATACTCGCCTTTATCCCACTTCCAAGGCCATCCGAGACACTTACAACGGTTTTTTCCTGACTTCTTTTGAATTTAACCGTATCACCACAAACGTTTTCGCCAGGCTTATTTTTCTGCGCTAGATGAATTTCACACGTTAGCACTTTCATCACCAATCATGTATTTTTTGAATTCCATAAAGTGTGCCTTCGTTTCAGCAATAGATTCACCCAGCAGACTTGCAATATCTTGAGCGAGTTTCATTTGGTTGTTGAGCACCTCTTCGATCTTCTCCACTGTCTTGCGCTTTAATTCGTTCATTTGTTCTCTTTGAACGACGATGTCTGTGACATCGACAAATAGTAAGACGCTACCACCGTCTTCGGGGAGGTCAAAGAGTTTTGGGTAAAAGTAATACCTTTGCCCGTTAATGAACAGTTCGTGTATTCTATACGGTTCGTTACTCACCCTTTTGCAAATATCGTAAACCATGCTCTCTCTATAGTTCTCAAACAGTTTCTTTGCCGCTGGGTTAAGGTATAAAACCTTCTCCTCATCAAAAATAACTATGGCGTTCGGTGTTTCGTCGACAACCTTGTTGCCGAAGGAGGATACCTTTTCAACAAGGTAAGCAAAACACATGTCTTTCTCGGCTTTACGGAGCGCAACAGCCTTTGCTTTATCACGACAGGTTTCATAGCCACACGCGGTGCAGTTCAATTCTTTACTCAGGTCACCTTTTCCCATCTCTTGTAAAATCTTCAGTGTGATTTCACTCGGTACTTCTTTTCGAGAACTTCTATCGACGAAATTGCGCTTAAGTGTGAGTTTGTAATGGTCTGGATTAATCAAACGAGAACTATTCACGTTCAAGGTGTGGAGAAGGTTATTCCATTTCTTTAAAAGCTCTTTCCTTGCTAAGATGTTCAGGTCCTTTCTCATCGCTGGACCGTTCAGGCATCCCCCGATGCAAGCGGATGCTTCGACCAAAATGACACCTTGGATGACATTCAATGATAAATCAAGGCTACTGAGAAATTCTATTAAGTTGTTGACGCCCTCGATGCTCATGTGTGAGAAATGTTCTTTTTCCAGTGTGTGGATTATTCCTCCAGTTGTTGGGAAACACCGGGCCCTGTTTGGGTATGGAGGATCCGGGAAAAATTGCGGGTTTGGGTCGACCTTCTGATTTTCATCAACCGTTAGGTATTCATACTCGGTAAGTTTGCCGTAGTGTTTGGATATGAATTCGTCAAGTTCCCAAAAGGTAAGTACAACATCGTAATGAGCTTTCAGCTCTTCCTTCTTCGCAATACACGGACTTACAAAGACTCTGGGAAGGCTACCAAACCTATACTCGAGGAACTTCGCATGAGCTATTGCGGGCGAAACTACAGGAATTAGGTACTCTAAGTACTTGGGAAAGTACTGTTCGACGAGATTAACGACAACGGGACACGATGTTGTCAGTAGAATTTTCTTGTTTGAGTTCAAGTAATTTTTGTATTCAACGCTTACAAACTCGGCGCCTACGGCCGTTTCTGAAACAGCAACGCATCCAGCACGCTTCATCAGCGAAATTACCAACGCTGGGTTATCGTAGTTGGCGAAAAATGATGGTGCAATGGATAGGACAAATGGACTCCCAACAAGTTGCTCAAATTCTTTTAAGTTCTTCCTGTAAGTTTTTGCATGCTGCGGGCAAACGTTTACGCAAGTACCACACGCTATGCATTCTTCTTCAACGACAAAAGAGTGTTGTCCGTTGAACGCGATTGCTTTAACTGGACAGTTTCTCAAACACTTGTAGCAATATCTGCAATTTGCCGGCACGGAGAGTATAAGCTCACTTTCCTTCATCGGTTCTACCCCCAGGGGTTTTGTGCTTTTCACATTTGATTTTCCTGATTTCCCTTAGAACCACTTCGGCTGCATTTTCGGGTGTTAACTTCGATACGATCTTGCCGTTTATTTCGGCGTTGATACCCTTTGAGCAATTGTTCATGCAAAGTGAACCGAGTAACTCAACATCATCGTTACCTTCGAAAACTTCCCGAAGCTTTTTAACGACTTCGAACGAACCTTTAAGATGACAAGAACTCCCCATGCAAATCCTTATATGCAACCTTCCATCGGGTTTTCTGTGATCTGGTAAGTCCACGAAAACCACCCACCATCTTGTTTATGCTGTCCGCTACCATACGCTTTATAAAGATATTGTGACAATTTTCACGATTCAATTATATAATACATCTTTCAGATAAAGCTGTCAACTGAGGAAAATTCGGTGCACAGTTCTTAGATTTTGATAAAAATACGGTGCCCATGTTGGGCACCGCGATACAACTAGTTTATTTTGATTTTCTAATCGATCAGCTTATTCTTCGAACTCGATTAATCCGTATTTACCATTCTTTCGATAAAGCATGTTTAGTTCTCCAGTTTCCGCGTTCCTAAAAACGAAGAACGCGTGATTCATTACTTCCATCTGCTCGAGTGCCTCTTCTAGGGAAACGGTTCGCAGGAATACCCTCTTAACACTGTCGATTTGTTCGTACTCTTCATCTTCAATGGAATACTTTGGTGTTAACTCTTCTGCCATTGCTTCAATTGTGCCTTTCATGTTTGCTTTGTGATGCGATTTGTAGTACTCTCTCTCCTTTTTGATAGCCTTTTCAAAGCTGTCTGATGCCGCATCAATCACACCGTAAACGTCGTTGGCCCTTTCTTGGACTACGATATCTTTTCCGTTGAAATGCATTTGCAGCCTCAACGTATAGTAAGGTCCATCCTTATCAAACCGCGCTTCTATGTACATTCCTTCACGTGTGGCGTAGTCTTTAAGAGCTCTCCTCACCTTCTCAAGCTTTTCATCAAGGTAACTTTCAACCGCTTCCGATATTTCGAAACCTCGTGCGAACGTTCTCAGCTCCATAGGCTCACCTCCGTGAGATTTCTTCGTTTAGCTCAGTCACAAGCTCCATTGTGTAGAATGACAGAGTGATGAGGAAATAGCTGACGATCTTCTTTATCTCAACTGCCTTATCTTCCAATATGAAATGCCTGGCTGTTATTGTAAGCGCAATTAAAAGTGCTGTGGTGATCAGGAATAGAAAAGGAACGAAATAACTTAAGAAAGCAAAAATTAAAGTAAAAACCATGTAGAGGTTCGCAAGTGCGTATAACTTTTCATCGCTTTGTTTGAACCATTTTGATATGACTATAACAAGCCCTGCAACGCCGATAAAGAAAACTGTATTTGCAACACCTCCAAATACCTTCACCGTGACATGGTCAACAAAAAAGAAGGCATTCGAGACAATCGACATAATAAAACCGAGGGAGAACAGAATCGAACTGAAAACAATGAAGTCCTTCGATGCACGCTCTTCACTCAGTGAGTTGAGGTAATCCCTTATCATCAGTTAGAACCCCCTTCCGATGGCGACCCCGAAGACTTCGGGACCTACGTGTGCCGTGATTGCCGAACCGATACGCACCATCGAGTGAATCTTGAAGCCCTCGATGAGCTTTTGAAGGTACGATTTCATACTCTCAACACCGTATCCTGCTATTACTACGGGATTCGCAACTTTCTCCGTGAAAGTGTAAATGAGCTTTCTCATCTTTTCTATACAATTTTCCATCGTCCTGGCCGTATCAACTGAAACTGTGTAACCTTCTTCATCGGTGGAAAGTATTGGCTTGATCTTCAGGAGCTTTCCAAGCAGAGCCTTTGCTTTCCCGATTCGACCACCTCTTTCGAGATACTCAAGACTCGAAACAGTGAAGATTAGCAAGCTTTCCTTAATGAACGTGTCCACCATTTCTTGGTTAACAACTTTTCCATTCTCTGCTTCGTGGATTGTCCGATAAAGGACGTACGTGGTTTTTGCACTGGCACTCTTGGAGTCCAGCACATGTACGTTCTTCAGTTTATGGTTTTTCACGCAATTTCTTACCGAGTCGTATGTACCACTTAGCTTGCTCGAAATTGTCACAACGTAAACAGTTTCGTAATCTTTTGAGTATTTCAGCAATTTCCCTTCTATATCATTTTGTGCTGGTTGACTCGTTCTCAATTTTGCTCCTGATTGGCAATAAGAATAGAATTCATCGTTAGTTATGTCCACTTTGTCCTTGTATTCCTTGTCGTTGATGTACACACGTAGCGGGAGCACGTCCACTGGGGCACCAAAACCAACCCTCTCATCAAAATCTGCCGAACTATCGAAAAGATAAATTCTTTTGTTCATCCGCTCAACCTACTTTCTAAACCGTGGATTATTGCCTGTTAAGCTTCCGCTTTCCAACTACAAATCCAAATCCGTCGAATCCTACATGTGCCAGTACTGCAGAACCTATTGGAAAGAACAACGGTTTTATATCTAGGAATTTTCCAATTTCAAAGATGAACTCCTTGTACGCATCGGTTCCAACCGCGGCGTAAAGTATTACATCATTTACTTCACCTTTGAGGAACTCTTCAATCTTCTCAAATATGATTTCTGAAATTTTCGTTTTTCCCAGAGCTTTACCCACGAGTTCAACCTCGCCAGTTCTGGCAATCGAGAGTATAGGCTTTACGTGGAGTATTTTTCCAATAATCGAGATCAGCTTTCCAATGCGACCACTTTTTTCGAGTCTTGACAGGCTGAAAACAGTTATTAGGAAGAGAGAATCATCTCTGTATGATATTATATCATTTTCCTCCAGCACTTTACCAGCTTTGATGTTTTCGACCATTCGTTCCAGGATATAGGTGTTTTGGATGCTGATCGTTTTAGAATCAAAAACGACAATGTTCTCGTACTTGCTCGCTATTGTACTGAAAAGGTTATAGGTCCCGCTCAGGTGGGATGAAACGGAAAGAACGTAAACTTTATCGTACTCGTTTGAAAGTTTTTCGAGAAGTTCCTCCACATCGTTGGGCGAAGGGAGGGATGTTTCTATGTTCCTATCCTCATTTATCGCCTGGATGATCTTATCTTGAATTTCCAGACAGTCTTTATACTCTTGACCGTCTATGTATACCCTTACAGGCACGGAAAACACCGGAACTGATTCATCCAGCCAACTCGGTATCGGTGTTGTACTGTCAACAACTATGGCACTTTTTTTCAAAACGTCTCACCCCAGTGCTTTTAACTTACTGAGCCATGTTTCCAAGGTACTTGTGCGGATCAAAATCCTCGGGTTTTCCCACTTCCTCGGTTAGAATCACAACATTGCTTTTTCCATCGCAGTGCAGGAAGCCATCAACGACCCTGTAAGATTCTTCGAAATTCTCCAACTTCAGCTTTACGTCGGCTACCGCCAACTTTGCAATTATGGGAGCCCGCCTGTCCAGGACCCCCATCTCACCGTCAAGAGTTCTAAATACGATGAATTTGACGTCTCTGAATTCCATTATTTTCGTCGGAGTCACAATCTTCACTCTCATTAATATGCACCTCTACACCTACGTTAAACGATTGCAGCTTGTGTCAGTTTCTTAGCCTTTTCCACGGCTTCGTCAATCGTACCTACCATGTAAAACGCCGCTTCCGGTAAATCGTCGTATCGTCCTTCGAGTATCTCTTTAAATCCGCGGATCGTCTCTTTCAGTGGTACGTAAACACCAGGGATTCCTGTGAACCTTTCAGCAACGTGTGTAGGTTGTGTGAGAAACCTTTGGATTTTACGCGCCCTTTGGACAATCAACTTGTCTTCCTCAGACAGCTCTTCCATACCAAGGATGGCAATTATATCCTGCAAGTCTTTGTACCTTTGGAGCACTTCCTGTACACCACGTGCAACTTCGTAGTGTTCTTTTCCAACTATATTCGGGTCGAGAATTTTCGAAGTTGAGTCGAGCGGGTCAACGGCCGGGTACAATCCCAATGCGGCCAGTTGCCTCGAAAGAACTATCGTTGCATCCAGGTGTGTGAATGTAGTTGCAGGCGCTGGGTCTGTGATGTCATCTGCAGGCACGTAAATCGCCTGAACGGAGGTGATAGAACCTCTCTTCGTGGAGGTTATCCTCTCTTGAAGCTCACCCATATCCGTTGAAAGTGTTGGCTGGTAACCGACCGCCGACGGCATGCGCCCAAGTAGCGCTGATACCTCGCTTCCAGCTTGGACAAACCTGAAGATGTTGTCTATGAATAGTAGAACGTCTCTTCCCTCAACATCCCTGAAGTACTCAGCTATCGTCAATGCTGTAAGCGCAACTCTGAATCTTGCACCGGGTGGCTCGTTCATTTGTCCAAAGACGAGCACGGTGTTGTTCAAGACACCAGCTTCTTGCATTTCAAGGTACAGGTCGTTTCCTTCCCTTGTCCTCTCACCAACTCCGGCGAACATCGAGAAACCCTTGTGCTCTATCGCGATGTTGCGGATCATTTCCATAACAAGCACGGTCTTTCCTACGCCAGCTCCGCCGAAGAATCCTATCTTTCCGCCTTTCGGGAACGGTGCGAGCAGGTCAATAACCTTCAGCCCCGTTTCAAGAATTTCGATTTCCGTTTTTTGTTCGGTGATTGCTGGTGCGGGTCTGTGGATAGGCCAATACTCGACATCCTTTATCTCCCCGCGCTCATCGATAGGTTCTCCGATGACATTTATCATTCTACCCAGTACGCCTCTTCCCACGGGAGCCTTTATCGGTTCTCCCGTGTTTTCAACTTCAAGCCCGCGCACCAAACCATCGGTACTGTCCATGGCAACGGTTCTCACTGTGTTATCACCGATGAGCTGTTCAACCTCGAGAACAAGTTTTCTTCCGGTTTGCGGGTTAATGACGACCAAAGCATCGTAAATATCCGGTAGCTCACCCTCGGCAAATTTGACATCAACAACGGGACCTATTATCCTCACTATCGTGCCTCTGGATTTTTTTGACATTGCAACACCTCCTCAGGTATCGGGCAAACATTTTCATTCGCTCTTGAGAGCATCGGCTCCCGTGACGATTTCTATCAGTTCTTGTGTTATGGATGCTTGACGCGCCTTGTTGAAAGCTATGGTTAGCTGGCGCACAACTTCTTCGGCATTTTCCGTTGCATTTCTCATTGCATTCTGTCTTGCGTACAGCTCACTTATCTTTGTTTCGAATGCTAGCGCATAGAAGACACTTGCCGCGTAGAACTCCAATAGTTTTATTTGGAAAGCCTCGTCATTCGGTTCGTATTCGTAACGATCTCCCACCAATCCTTCACGACGTTGGATGGGCGCCAAAGTATGGATATCGGGCACTTGGGCAAGTTTGTTTTTAAATTTTCCGTAAACTACTTTTACACGCCCTGCGTTTGCGGAGACTAGATCCGATATGACTGTTCTTGAGAATTCGAACGTAGGAACGTCGAACTCGTGCTCATAAATTCGCTCAACCTTCGGATTTCTTCTGAACACAGGAGCTAGCTTAGCTCCCACAACAAGGACGAGATCAAAATTCTCCTTTTTATCAAGCTCGAGTGCTTTCTTAGCCAGTTCCGAGGGAAACGCACCACACAGTCCCATATCCGTTCCAATGACTACAAGTGCACTCTTTCCTTCACCTGTGACGAAGGGATGTTTAACCTCAAAGTGCACCTGAGAAATCATTTCTGAAGTTTCCTTCAGGAACTCGCGGGCCATCAAGAGTCTCTTTTCAACTTTTTTGATTTGTGCAGTGGAGACCATTTCCATGGCCTTCGTAATCTTCTTAAGCGATTGTGTTGCATTTATCCGCTTTTTTATCTGTAGTAATTTACCTCGACTCACGGTCTATCACTTCCCGTGAACACGGACAAATTCTTCCTTGAATTCCTTTATAGCTTTATGCATCCTCTCCTCTAATTCCTTGGTCAGCTGTTTTTTCGTTCTTATCTCGGATAGTATATCGTCGTATTTTTCTTTAACGAATTTCAGTAAACCTTCCTCGAATGGTTTTACCGCGCTCAGCGGTAGGTCGTCGAGGTATCCGTTCACCCCGGCAAAAAGAACGACAATTTGGTCTTCAACTTCCATAGGGCTGTATTGTGGTTGTTTCATCAGTTCCATTAATCGTTGACCACGCGTGATCTGAGCCTGTGTGGTTGGGTCGAGCTCGGTTGCAAATTGTGCGAATGTCTCAAGTTCCTGATACTGTGCAATGTCAAGTTTCAAGGAACCGGCTACTTGTTTCATTGCTTTAATCTGCGCTGCACCACCAACCCTGGAAACTGACAAACCGATGTTGACGGCTGGTCTCTGGCCAGCGTAAAAGAGGCCCGGTTCGAGGTATATCTGACCGTCGGTGATGGAAATCACGTTCGTTGGAATGTAAGCGGAAATATCGTTTGCTTGCGTTTCGATAATTGGTAAGGCCGTTAATGACCCGCCACCAAAATTCTCGTTCAACCTTGCAGCTCTCTCAAGAAGCCTTGAGTGGAGGTAAAAGACATCTCCAGGGTACGCTTCCCTTCCCGGTGGTCTTCTGAGTAGCAACGAGATTTGCCTGTAGGCAACCGCGTGTTTGGAGAGATCGTCGTACACAACAAGTGCGTCCTTACCTTTGAACATGAAATACTCTCCCATCGCGCATCCTGCGTACGGTGCAAGGTACTGTAACGTTGCGGGATCCGAGGAAGTTGCTACGACAACGGTTGTGTACTCCATTGCGCCAAACTGCTTCAATTTTTCTACAATTCTTGCAACTGCAGATGCCTTCTGACCGATGGCAACGTAGATACAGTAAACACCTTTACCTTTTTGGTTGATTATCGTATCGATTGCAATTGCGGTTTTTCCTGTTTGCCTGTCGCCGATGATTAGCTCTCTCTGGCCCCTGCCGATGGGGATGAGCGAGTCTATAACCTTAATACCGGTTTGTAGCGGTGTGTCGACCGGTTTTCGTGCAATGACACCGGGGGCTTTGAACTCCACGGGCCGTGTTTCTTTGTATTCGATAGGTCCAAGGCCATCGACCGGTTCGCCAAGTGGGTTCACAACGCGACCCAGAAGTCCTTCCCCAACGGGTACTTCCATTATCTTTTTCAAACGCTTAACTGTGTGTCCTTCTTTAAGTCCCTTGTAATCGCCGAGGATGATCACACCAACGTTGTCCTCCTCCAGGTTGAACGCTAGCCCTTTGATACCGGTTTCGACAAATTCTACCATTTCATTGGCCATAACGTTGTTAAGACCGTAGACGCGTGCGATTCCATCCCCAACTTGGATGACTTTACCGACATCTTCCAAGTTTATTTCCTCTTTGTACTCGGCAATTTTACTTTCGAGTACCCTTACTATTTCTCCAGGGTTGAGTCTCAAGGTTTCACCCCTTTCAAACTAACACATTCACTTAACCTACAATTCAACGAGTTATTTCTCTTGCAATACGCTCGAGGCGTCCCTTTATCGACGCGTCGAGTTTCTTGCCAGCGAATTCAATCACTACACCAGCAATGAGATTTTCGTCGATCTTTACTTGGAACACGGGTTTTCTATTTGTGTACTTTGTAACGAAACGCGATAAGACTTCCAACTCTTCTGCACTAAGCGGCAGTGCGGAGGTTACGTCGACTGGTACGAGCCCGTTGTTTTCCAAGATCGAATAATCGTAGTATGAAGCTATATGTTTTACATACTTGATTCTCTTGTTTACAATTAGGAGGTGGACAAATCTTTTAAATGGCTCGTCCACCTCCAAGTTTAACGAGCGTAGTATTTCAACGACCAGGGTGGTTCTGATTTCCGGCTTGAGTGCCTGGTTGTTTAGTACCGTTGCCAAACTGTCATAAATCTGCGAAGTAACTTTTAGTAACTCACCGTATTGTTCGGTTGTCCCCAGTTTCTTAGAAACGTTCAGAAGCGCCAGAGCATACCTACTTGCGACACTCGAGTAAATCATCGCTCATGCTCCCTTAAGAATTTTAAGAGGTACTCCCTCTTAGCCTTTTCATCAAGCGTGCCTTTGAGAATTTTCATAGCCATGCTAACGGCCAATTCGGTGGCAACGCTTTGAATCTGTTGGAAAACTTCTTGTTTCTGCCTTTCAACATCCATTGCGGCTTCTTGCTTTATCTTCTCCGCCTCTATCCGCGCTTTCTGTTTTGCGGATTCAACAATTTGTTCAGCTTCAGCTTCGGCTTTGGATATAATGCTTTGCGCTCGTTGATTTGCCTCAGCAAGGAGTTTTTCCGCTTCCTTTCGCATTTTTTCCGCTTCTCTCCTGATTTGCTCCGCCTCGGCAAGTTCGCCTTCGATCTTTTGACGACGTTTCTCAATCATCGAGAAAAAGGGATCGTACAGTAATCTTTTAAGCATCCAAAGTAGAAAGAGAAAGCTCATCAGCTGAATGACCGCGGTTAAGTTAATTTCGAAAAGGTCCATAGTATCGCCTCGCATTCTTCTCAGCAGACTCCTACTCGGAAACTCAAAGCCTCCCTATTTTCTTTACAAAGCGAAGAGTATAAGGAACGTGATAACGAGCGAGTAAATACCAGTGGTTTCGGCGATAGCATCTGCGAGTAACATACGTGTTGTGATGACGTTTGTGAGTTCCGGTTGTCTTGCAATAGCTTCCATGGCACCTTGACCAACGTGTCCTTCACCGACACCGGGACCAATTGCACCAAGTCCCATACACAATCCAGCACCGATCGCCTTACCAGCGGTGATGATAGCCTCCGCGAGGATTTTCACACTTTCCTGATCCATAACACAGCCCTCCCCTGTTGTAGTATCACCCGTTTTTAGCTTACTTGTGAAGCGATGTACGCAATTGCTAGTGTGGAGAAGACGAACGCTTGAATCAGTCCGGAGAAGATACCAAAGTACGCCCAAAGGAACGGTGGTAAGAACATGTACTTAACAAAATAACTGAGCGCAAGGACGAGGATACCTCCACCAGTTATGTTTCCAAACAAACGTAGTGAGTGGGATACAGGTTTCGCTAATTCGCCTATGATGTTCATCGGAAGCATAATTGGAATTGGCTCCAAAAAACCCTTGAGCCACGCTTTGATCCCCTTTGCCTTAATACCGAAATACTGGCTAATCAAGAATACCATTACTGCATAGGTGAGGTTTGTGTTGAGATCGGATGTTGGGGCTGGGAAGGTGTCGTTAAAAAGAACAAATTTTACATGCCTAACTACTTGCCCGCTTTCATTGATCACCTTCGAAACTTCGACGGAAATCCCAGGAATGAACCCGCTGATGAGGTTCGACACCGCAATGTACAAAAACAAAGTCATTGCTATCACAAAAGTTGGTCGAGCGTATTTCTCATCCGGGATACTACTCTGAACGATATCGTAAACGAATTCCATTAATGACTCTGCAAAAGCTTGTTTTCGTGTAGGGATCAGTGAGAACTCCTTGTAAACCAAGCGGGCAAACCATATGAGGATGGCAATGACAACGAAAGACATCACGACTGTTGCGGGATTAATTCTCAAGTACCAAACACCTTCTGGACCAACGATCCACCGATTCGCCACGTTACCAATTACCTCACGAGGATCCTTAGGAAGGTAGCGCGCGTTTATTAACCCCACGGTAATGTAAATAGCTAGAAAGATCAAAAATTGCACTTTTACTTTCTTCGCAATCTTGGTATTTTTGCTCACCGCCTCCACCTCCAACCGAAGGAGAAAATGACAATTTTAAAGTTCAGCATTCCAAGAAATGTACCAAGGATACCCCACAGTTTCTCATCCGAAACGAGCGCTGAGCTCAAAAACGTAGCAGCGTAAAATGCGTATCTTAGAAAATACATACGTGGTATTTTCAGTTTTCCAAAGGATATTATACCATAATTCTCATAGCTCAAAGCGATGGATACAATACCAATCGTCATAGCCAGCGTGCCAAGCAAAAGTCCGATAATCGCATCAAATTTTTCGAAATACGCAAAGGCTACAAATTCGGAAACAATAAACAGAACGTTGTATTTCAATATTTTCGAAACAAGATCCAGTGCTATCTTGATGAGTTCAATTCTACGGTTATTCCTGTAGCCTTGCCTTGATGACTTATTAATGATGCGTTTCTTTAATCTTGCGCTCATCTTCGATCGGGATTTCCTAAATTTTTCCGTCATTTCGGCTCTCATCTTCGTCCCTGGTTTCGTTAGGTTTTTGAGCCTTTTCATCAGTCTCGATTTTCTTTATCTCCGACAACAGGTACCTGAAGCCGTTGTAAATTCCTGAGGCAACCCCCAACATTAAAAAAATTACCAAGAGAATCCTCTTGGTATCAAAAATGCTATCCAGGAAAGCACCAATTATTATTCCAATAAGTACGTTGGAAATTATTATAAACCCAAAGCTGGAGAACGTACCAAGCTTAAACAAGTCTTTGGTCATGTTAACCTTTTTAGGACTCAAAGGATGATCAGCCCTCTTTCCAGGGTGGTGAGTATCTCACATCTGTCTTCTTTAACCACAACGTCTTCCTCGATCCTTATTCCAAATTCACCTTCCAAGTAGATACCAGGTTCGACAGTGACGACATTCCCAACTTCAAGTGGCTTGTCGTTTCGAAAACTCAGACTCGGGTTCTCGTGGACTTCCAGTCCCAATCCGTGGCCAAGGCCGTGTCCGAAATATTCACCGTAACCGGCTTCGCTGATGTGATTTCGCGCGATTTCATCTATCTCTCTTCCCGTTTTCCCAGCTCGGATGCTCTCAAGGGCCTTTTGCTGTGCTTCGTGAACGATTTTATGTATGTGTTTAACACGTTCGTTAGGCTCACCTATGCAAAGCACTCTTGTAATATCGCTGTTGTAACCTTTATACCTTGCTCCCCAATCCACCACGACGGGCTCGCCTTTTTCAATGAGCTTTTCGGATGCTCTGCCGTGTGGCAACGCACTACGTGGGCCTGATGCCACGATGGATTCGAATGCAACGTCTTCTGCTCCAAGAAGCTTCATTTGGTACTCTAAGTAAGCGGCAAGCTGACTTTCCTTCATACCTGGTCTTACGATTTCGAGCATCTTTTTGAAGGCTTCTTCAGCAATTTCAACAGCCACTTTTATATTCTCAATTTCCTCATCTGACTTCTTTGAACGCACCTCCGATATTACGCCCGTTATATCTTCGATTTCACAATTTACCTTTGAAATGAGTGCTTCGTAGTGAGATAGTGAAATCTTATCTTTCTCAAGCCCAAGTTTTTTAACCTCAAGATTTGCCAGGATTTCTGCAACGCTGTCCAGAAACGTTTTCGGTGGCATATATTTCACAAGCTCGAAGCTGCTCTCATTTTTAACCTGCGTCCAGTACCTGGAATCGGTCAGAATGATATGCCTTTTGGGTGTTATGATCAAGGCGGCCAAGCTTCCGGTAAAGCCCGAAAGGTACCTCGTCGTAACAACGTTTGAACTTTCAATATTCAGGACCAAAATGGCGTCGATTTCACTCTGAAAGATCCTATCTTTGATCTCCTGAAGGTGGTGATTCATTTCCCTGCCTCCTCTTTAATCTTTAACTATTGCCAACATTTTGGGACCTAAACTTAGCGAACCTTAACGTTTCTGGCGTGCTCGGCGGGACTCGAACCCGCACACTCGGATCCGGAGTCCGATGCTCTATCCATTTGAGCTACGAGCACGCATTTTGGACTTTACAAAAGATCATGAAAAACCCATTACCCTCTTGCGAAAGTAAGGCCAGAATGTTTGACAAGAGATGTCTGAAATCAATATTAATTATAATACAGAACCGGTTACTTTCAATCTTCTTTTTTTCCAACCAATCCGCGAAATCATCCCACACCCTGAAGACGAAAAGCCCGTTCTTAAACATCGTGTAAGCGGTGTAGGGGTCCCTCGAAAAACCAACAGACGTTCCATGTTGTGAACCGATGTTGAATACGGCGTTTAATTTCTCATCAAGTGGTACTTCAAAAGCAATGAGTGTTTGATAGTTTCCAAGGCTGCAAATTTGCGTCATTGATTTGCATTCAGCCGATTTCTTTGAAAGCTTAATGCCGGTTGCCGGGTTCTGGATGTAGGTAAGAAGAAGCTGTTCGGCGCTGAAACGATCGTCGTCGGTTTTACCGTAAGACTTTGCCATCTTTGTGGTCAATCTTTCATCGACCAGGTAAACTTCTTTGCCCATATTGAGTAGCTTCAGTCCAAATTCTAGCACTTCGAAGGTCTGAGAAGAATAATTTCCACTCATTGAGAGGGGTAAACCAAGAATCACTCTGTCATGTTTCTTTATTTTATCAAATAATTCTCTCTTATTCACGGTTCCACTCTCAGCCACAAAGAGTGTACCTATTGCGTAACCATATTTAGTTTTTCCGTAATCAACGGCAATTATACACAACCCCTCCGTTTAGGTTACCTGTTTTAGCTTTTTCCAAAAGGTTCGGACCACTGCTTGCTCTTAAGATACTTCAAGAGATATCGAGAACCTTTTTATAGACTTGAAGCAAAATAAAAAGGGGAGCCATATCCTGGTTCCATTCCTTAATAGCACCGCTCTAAATCTCCACACCGTACATGTACCGTTCATCGATCAACTTGTAAACGTCCCTGACGCTGAGAGATTCAAGCTGCATGGTATACCGCTCAAAATAACCCAATTCGATGTCCCTTTCACTCAGCCTAACCACGCGTTCTGGTGAAAAATCGACCGGGTGTACAATGTTGCCCTGAAGTCCTCCAAGGTCAAGGTATATGCTCCGCACTACGCCCTTAGGTATTTGGAGGTTCGATACTAACGTTTCGAATTCTTGAAGATTCATCGGTAGGTACGTGTTGAGCTCGTCGATTAGTTTTTCGATTTCGTCTTGCGATGGGAATAGTTTTCTGAGCATCTCACGCTTCTTGACGATATCTTGCGACGAATAATTGAGTTGAAGAAGCACAGTACCGTCACCACTAACCGCGTCGATTATTTCGCTGAAAGTATACGGAAAGTCAAAAAGCCTAACTTCGGCCTTTCCGAATAACGAAGGTATGGAGTCGTTGTTGGTCGATGAAATAAGTTTCTTCACCTTGTGCTTGCGCACCAAATTGGAGATTATCAAACGCTGAAACGGTGCAAGTTGTGGAGAATAAAACACCACATCCCTAGAGGAAACTTTCTTCACGTAATGGTTAAAGAACGCTTCAACTGAGGAGTGCGATGAAAACATGTAGACTAAGTGTGCATTGCCGTTGTTCAGCGACTTTGGTTGATTTCTTTTGTCCTCGATTGAGAAATCAAGTTTTGAATCTATTTCATAATAGGGGAGTGTGGTTTCGAAGGAGTAAACCGTAGTGAAGAAAGCTTTCTTTCCGAATTTCGTCACTATTCTATCGTAAAGGTTTGGGTCGATATTCTTGAGAAACTGAATCTCGTTCAAAATGACAAAGTCGAA
>JAUQPP010000010.1 GCA_030550315.1 Thermotogota bacterium
GCATACGACGTGCATATCGACGAAGATGGTTCGATAGTAGTCGTTGGGAGCTCGTTCTCCAAAAACTTTGATGTGAACAAGAACCTTGGTGGAAGCGATATTTGGATCTTTAGGGTAAAATAGTTAGCAGTAAAATAGGGCGGTCGGCTGAATTTTCAGCTGACCGCTTTTTTATCCTTGAAGGTAAGAAATCCACCAAAGTGGATGTCTTCCACAAAGCTCAAACGTTCATACCGGGACTCTTCATCATGCCAGAATAAGTTTAATTGTTTACCGTTGACCTTCTTGAGGTTACCGAGCGTTACCCCCATCTTTACAACCGGCTTATCTTTCCAGACCTTTCTGAGCATCTCCAATGCAACATTTTTGAGTAACGTGAAATCGCTCACAGGAACCCCAAAGCTCCTCGATAGTCCTAACCGTGTTCCATTGTGAAATCTTACAAGCACCGACAACGATTTTGCTCCCATTCTGTTTCTGAGAATCTTAGAGTACAACCCGTATAGTAAGTACGTTAGAATCTCCGCACCTTCATCAAAATTTCTCAAACTCTTGTCAAATGTGTAAAAATGTCCGACACTCTTAGGAAGTCTCCGTTCGAAGAACTCTGGTTCGGTGTATTCCTTCGTTATTAAAAACTTCAAGCGTGAAATTTCACTACCTTCGGGGAATTCAGTTTTAAGTAAATCTGAGAGAAATCTTATACCGAGCTTCTCAAATGCTTCGGCGGTGCTTTTTCCGATTCCGGGTACGCTTTTGACATCGACAAAGTAAGAAAATTCCTTCAAGTTGTCCACCACAAAGAAACCGTTTGGCTTTGAGAACTCACACGCAGTCTTTGCTATGATGGGATTCATTCCGACACCGATCGTGCAACTTAAACCTAGAGTGCTTCTTATTGCTTCCTTCAAGTCTTTCAACCTTTCAATGGACTTATCCACGGGATCAAGCGCTATGTAGAACTCATCAATACTTGCCTCCTTATACACGGGGAAGTACTTTTCAATCAATTGCACGATTTTCAAAGTGGTGAATTCGTAATATGCGAAATCTGCCTTGATAAAAACAATTTCAGGACATAGACTCCTCGCTTCGTTAATTGTCATTCCCGTCCTCACTCCATATTTCTTGGCTACTGCGTTCGGACTCGTCACAACGGTCTTCTCGCCATGTCCTATCACCGCCATTGGTTTCTTCGCAAGAAAAGAATTCCTAAAACACTCAATGGATGCAAAGTATGAATCCATATCGAGGAGCGCTACGCGCCTATAAAGCATGTTAATCCCCCCGGCTCGATTTTTTAGGTCTCGAATATATGTATATAGTTGTATACTATACATAAGTATATCAAAAACTTCCAGACGGTGTCAAACATTTCTTGTGATTTTTTTTATGAATTTTTCTTGAAAATTTCCATTACAACCTGCACAAGGATTCGGGTTGTGATAAAATTGACATGGAAAATTGTCTGCAAAGGGTGGTTCAATGAGGTACGCACTTGTGGGTTTTGGCCTAAGCAACAAGTATGCCGCGCAATTTCTACGAAAGATCGGTGAACAGGTCTTCGTTAGCGAATCTGGAAAACTTTCCCAAGAAGACAAGGAGTTCCTGGAAGAATTGGGTATTGAATACGAAGAGGGACAGAACTCCGAACGAATCCTTCAAGCCGATGTGGTGCTCACCAGTCCAAGTGTCCCATACAACCATCCACTTTTAATGAAAGCTCGCGAGTCGGGAATCAAAGTTGAAACCGAGATAACCTACTTCATGAGATTCCTCGATTGGAATCCCATCACGATTGCCATAACTGGCTCCGTTGGTAAAAGTACAACTGTGGCCATGACCAATCACTTGATCTCCAAAACAAAAACATCCCAAATATCTGGAAATTTCGGAATTCCCATTGCACAGGTGCTACTTGAAAACAAACGTCCGGAGTACTTGGTTATAGAGATCAGCTCGTTTCAGCTGTACTGGGCTGATTATTTCAAGCCTAAAGTCGCAGCGATAACGAACATCTACCCAAATCATCTGGACTGGCATCCTTCGATGGAACACTACGTTGAATCGAAGATGAAGATAACAAAATGGCAAGACAGCGAAGATTACTTTGTTTACAATCCAAGAGACTTAGAGATGTTCAAGAGACTTGCCTTGGTTCAGGCAAAGCGCGTTCCCGTAACCGTTGGATTCAGCCTCGACGAGGTCCCTTTCCCTATACGAACAAAACAAAATATCGAAAACATTGCCATGGCTAAAACGATAATAAAGATACTTGGCTTACCATTCCAGATGAGTTTTCTCAATGATTTCACTCCGCTTCCGCACAGAATGGAGTACGTTACTACGTGGCATGATGTGCGCTTCTACAACGATTCTAAAGCAACGAACGCAGCTGCTGTAATTAAAGCATTGGAGAATTTTGATTCGAATGTGATATTGATCATTGCGGGTAAGGGAAAGAACGAGGATTACACAGAACTTACCGAAGAAATAAAAAAGAAATGTAAATTTGTTGCACTCGTCGGTCCGATTGCCGATGCTATCGAGTCGTACTTAGTTACGAGAGAAATCACATTTAAAAGGTACGAAAATATTGAGAAGGCCGTTTCGGATATCTGCTTGTTTGCCCAGCCCGGTGACGTGGTACTTCTAAGTCCTGGAGGGGCAAGTTACGATAGGTACAGGAACTTTGAGGAGCGTGGAGAACACTTCAAGTCTGTGGTAAGAAGCTTAGTAGAACAAATGTAAAGAACTTTTGAGAAAGAAGGGGGAAGTAGTGTGATAGGTTACGAGATATTTGTGCGTTCTTTTGCCGATTCAAATGATGACGGAATAGGAGATTTTCTTGGTATAGCGAGTAAGGTGGATTACCTTAAACAACTTGGTGTAGACCTAGTTTGGTTGACTCCGCATTTCAAGTCACCCAGTTACCACGGCTATGATATCATTGACTATTTTGAAACGAATACAAGTTTTGGCTCGATAGAAGATTTCAAAAAGATGGTTCACGTACTCCACGAGAACGGCATAAAGTTGGTTATAGACTTACCACTCAACCATGTTTCGGATAGACACCCTTGGTTCAAAGCCGCTATGCGCGGGGAAAAACCGTACGTTGATTACTTCCTCTGGGCACAGCCACACTTCAATTTAGAGGAAAAACGGCATTGGGATGAAGAGTTGTTATGGCACGAGCGAAACGGAAAAGTTTACTACGGAGTTTTCGGTGGTTCCTCACCTGATTTGAACTACGACAATCCTGAAGTTGTTGAAAAGGCACTCGAGATACTTAGTTATTGGGTGCAACTCGGAGTTGACGGATTCAGATTCGATGCTGCCAAGCACATTTACGACTACGACACGAAAGAAGGTAAGTTTAAATACGATCACGATAAGAACGTTGCATTTTGGAAGATCGTGATGGACAGGGCGCGCGAGGTCAAAGGTGGGGATGTTTTTGCCGTCACCGAAGTTTGGGATGACCCGGAAATAGTGGATCGTTATGCCACAACAATCGGGTGTTCTTTCAATTTTTATTTCACGGAGGCTATCAGGGAATCGATGCAACACGGAGCAGTCTACAAGATAGTCGACTGCTTCCAAAGAACGCTCACAAAGAAATCCTACAGACCGAGTAACTTCACCGGTAACCACGATATGCACAGGTTGGCAAGTGTGCTTCAAAATGAAGATCAAAGAAAAGTTTTCTTCGGGCTTTTAATGACTACACCTGGTATTCCGTTCATTTACTACGGTGACGAGCTTGGCATGAAGGGTGTTTACGATTCCACCTTCACTGAGGACGTGATCGAACCGCTACCTTGGTACGCCTCACTTTCGGGGGAAGGTCAGACATTCTGGAAGGCAGTTAGGTTCAACAAAGCCTTTTCCGGTGTTTCGGTGGAAGAACAAATGAACCGGAATGACAGCTTACTGAAAACCGCCATTGAGTGGGCGAATTTCAGAAAAATGAACGCATGGCTAACTGATGCGTGGATTCAGGATGTTACACACAACACCTTCGTTGTTGCTTACACAGTCACCGATGGAGAGAACGGGTTCAGAGTGTACGCAAACATCGCTGGTCATTCGGAAAATTTTGAGGGAATAGCACTGAAGCCGTACGAAGTAAAGGTAATCTGATTCTTCGATACCCATAGACTATATCCGTGTCCACGTTTTTGGTTATTGGTTTTAGGTTTTTACAAAAGGAGGAGGTGCGAGGATGTACGCTGAAATTGTTGATGTGAGAGCAAGAGAAGTGCTCGATTCCCGCGGAAATCCTACCGTAGAGGTTGAAGTTTACCTCGACGATGGTTCGGTCGGAAGTGCGATAGTTCCAAGTGGTGCATCGACGGGAAAGTTCGAGGCACTCGAGCTGAGGGACGGAGATAAGAAGAGATATCAGGGTAAGGGAGTGTTGAAAGCCGTCCAGCATGTAAATGAGGAAATTGGTCCAAGGCTCATCGGACTGAACGCATTCGACCAGGTTTACATCGATAAGGTGCTCCTGGAACTTGATGGAACTGAGAACAAATCCATGCTCGGTGCGAATGCAATTCTCGGTACATCCATGGCCGTAGCAAGGGCCGCTGCAAACAGTCTCGGGCTACCACTTTACAAGTACCTCGGCGGTGCCAACGCAAAAGTACTTCCAGTTCCATTTATGAACGTTATCAATGGTGGTGCACATGCTGACAACAATCTCGATATTCAGGAATTTATGCTTGTTCCAGCGGGTGCACCAACATTTAGGGAAGCATTACGGTACGGTGCGGAAGTTTTCCACACGTTGAAGAAGATACTTAAGGATGCTGGCCACGTCACGGCTGTTGGTGACGAAGGAGGATTCGCACCGAACCTGAAGTCAAACGAGGAGGCTATCCAGATTCTCATCCAAGCCATAGAGAAGGCTGGATACAAGCCTGGGGAAGACATCTTCATTGCTCTTGACTGTGCCGCCAGCGAGTTCTACAACGAAGAAAACGGAAAGTACAACATCGACGGTCAGGAAAAGACGGGTGAGGAACTGATAGAGTACTACACAATGCTGATTGACAAATACTGGCCGGTCATTATTTCCATCGAAGACCCATTCGAACAAGAGGATTGGGACAGCTACGTTGCGTTCACAAGCAAAGTTGGAGGAAAAGTACAGATTGTCGGTGACGACCTGTACGTGACAAATGTCAAGAGACTTGCAAAGGGAATTGAGCTCTTTGCAACGAACTCGATATTGATCAAACTCAACCAAATTGGATCAGTTACGGAAACACTCGATGCCATCGAAATGGCAAAGACCGCTGGAATGACGAACATTATAAGCCACAGAAGCGGGGAAACGGAAGACACGTTTATTGCCGACCTTGCCGTTGCCACGAACTCTGGTATGATTAAAACTGGTTCGCTCTCCAGAAGCGAGAGGATTGCAAAGTACAACCAACTTTTGAGGATTGAAGAGGAACTTGGTGATGCAGCAATATATAAAGGTTTGGCAGCTTTCTACAGCATCAAGCGGTAAAAAAAAATCAAAACCGGCTACCATTTGGTAGCCGGTTTTTTCCTTTAAATTCACTTTGTCTCCAGTTTCCTTAGCTCTCCGTACAGCCCGTTCATCGATCTCCAAAGTTTTTTGTAGATGCGATTGTAGATCTTATCGTACCTTACGTGATTTTCCCGATTTGGAATAAATTCGCTGCTAACGTGTACCATGTTGCGTACCGCTTCTTCGAACGTTTTGAAACGTTTCAGACCAACAAGACATGCGATTGCTGCACCAAGTGCCGAAGTGTCATGCGTCTGGATTTTGTAGGTGGTTACTCCGAACATATCGGCCGTAATCTGACAAATCTCGTCACTCAACGCCCCTCCTCCGGACAAACCAATCTTCTTAACCGGTATTCTTGTTTTGCGCTGAATGAGCTCGAGACCTTCCATGAGCCCGAAGTTTATTCCCTCTATGAGTGCCCGGTAAACGTGTATTCTTGAATGCTTATCGGAGAATCCAACGATTGCACCTCTTGAGAAAGCTTTATCCAAGCCAGGGGTCCAAGTCGGATGCACAATCAACCCTTCTGAGCCTGGGGGAATCGATTTTAAACGCTGATTTAGTAGTTCTTCCGCGGAGATTCCCAAACGTTCCGCTTCGCGCACTTCATGTGCCGCGAACTCTCTTTTAAACCAGGATAACAACCAATAACCCCTAAATATTGCAACTTCCGGGGTGTATTTTCCTGGAATAAGAGAAGGATATGGGGGCATGAAAGGTATCACTTCTATGTATTTATTAGTAGTAGTTTCAATCGTAGCAGTTGTCCCAAGGCTAATACTTGCAACTTCTGGGCTCAGGCATCCAACGGCAAGAGTTTCGCACATTTTATCCGCTCCAGACGCGATTACAGGTAATCCTTCTGGCAAGCCCGTTTCCCCTGAAGCTTCCCGGGTAATGTGACCTATAACCGTTGTAGGCTCTACCAGTGAGGGAAGCATATGTCGTTCGATTCCAAACATGCGCCATTTGTAGTGGTGAAGATTTTCGTACCATCGAAAATGTTTGTAGTCAAAAGGGATGTAGCCAACCTGTGATGCGACGGAATCAACAAAGAGACCTGTGAGTTTGTAATTCAGGTACCCGGAAAGAAGGAGGTATTTATCCACCCTACGCCATAGTTCCGGTTCCTTCACTCTCATGTAATTCGCCAAGCTTCTGCGCCAAGCCTTGTGTGCTGCATCCTTCATTCCAATAATCGAAAATGCCAGGTTTTCCCAAAATTTGAAATTCGGTCTCCCTGGAGCAAGTCTTTGATCTAGCCAGAGCACCGCGTTTCTCACTGGTTTACCGTATTTGTCAAGCACAACAACCGTCGACCTTTGCGTTGTAAGTGACACGCCTTCGATTTCGGAAAAATGACTTGGTGCGTCCTGTCGTAATTTTTTTGTAGCTTTGCAAAGAGCTTTCCAGTAAAACTCCGGATCCTGTTCCGCATTGTCAACACCGCGTGAGATGTACGGAGGATCATACTCTACATTTGTCTTTGCGAGCACTTCCCCCTTGTCGGAAAATATAACCGCCCTCAGGCTTTGTGTCTCACAATCGATGCTTAAAACTTTCATTGTATCACCCGTTCAGTCCAAGATTTGAGTCTGGAAGCGATTCACTATTGGTCGTGCATTTTCGATAATCGTTGTGTTGTTTACATCTTCAACGACAACTTTTTCGAATCCACCAACTACTTTTGATTTAGATATTTCCGATTGGCTTATTTCGTCAACAATGTAAATGACACGTCTGAGTCCCTCGTGCAATTTTGATGGATAAACGAGTGTATAAACTCCATCGGGGGCGTTAACTTTGAAAACGCTCCTTCCATCGGTTCCAAAACCCGCCTTAACACGGACGTGGACTGCATACGGAAGATTCAGCGCATATGCCAAACAGTAAGGTGCGAGGAGGTTTTCACACTCGGCTGGTGGCGTGAGTCCAATTCCTATCGTTTCAAATTCCATAAGTGTCCTTTCCCAAATTTCTTCAATTTTTGTTTCGGGCTCAGCTATTTTTTTCCCAAAAAGTCTTGCAAGACGTTGCGCTTCGGGATTCAGCCCCGTTCGTAGGTGCCTGAGCTTTTGGATAGCCTTTCGTCTACTCTCGAAGATTGCATCGAACGAACCAACCTTTATCAGTGCTTCAATTGTCGAAATATTCAATCCGCTACTGTCTACGAACTCTTCAAATGTTTCGAACACCCTATTTTCTAATTCTTCGGCTTTTGCAATCGAGATACCTGGTACTACTGAAAACGGAAGTTGGAAGATAGTTTCCGTAAGTTTATCACGTTCGGTTGATACCCCCTTGAATTTAACAATTGGTGGAAGTACCTTGTACCCAAGTACTTGAAGATTGTACAGTGCATCTTCGAGGACGGAACTATCATGTTTTAGGTAAACGCTGTAGAATAGCGTTGGATGATTCGTTTTGAAGTATGCCATAAAGTACGTCAGGTGAGCGTAGGCAATGGCGTGCGATTTGTTGAACGTGTACTCACCAAACGCAAGTATCGACTTCGCGAGCTCTTTTCCAGTCTTTCCAAACTTCAACGTCAATATTCTTTCGAGACGTTCGTAAAGTTCTTTGAAAGAGGATGCATCACCTTTGGAAATTGCCCGTCTCAACGAATCTGCCTCAACCGGCGTCATACCAGCGAGTTGCAACGCGATTAACATAACCTGTTCTTGGTAAAGAGGAAAACCGAACGTTTCATCTAAAATGTCGAAGTTGAACAATTTTCTTTTCTCTTTTTTTGCTTTTTTGATTCTGTCGATTATTCCCGCTTTTATCGGACCGGGACGATTCAGCGAAATGGCCATCGCCAACTCCCTTATGGAGGAAGGTTTAACATCGCGAACGACCATTTTACCAAGCTTACTATCTAACTGAAAGATGTTGTCTGTGAATCCTGTTGATACGTACTTGAAAGTTTTTCTATCGTTTAGAGGTATGGTTTCAATCTCGATTCGGCTCGTGAGTTCTTTATAGACCGAAAGGGTCTTCAGTCCCAAGATATCTATCTTAACAAGTCCCCATTTTTCAAGCGTTTCCATGTCCCATTCCAGTGTTTGAGTTCCCGGGGCGATTGGAAGTCTCAAAGGGGTGGTAGAAATGACGAGTCCTGCAGCATGTGTGGTCCGCGAAACAGGAATAGACCTCAACTTTTCCGTCAGAGACATCGGTAAATCTTCCATGAATTTTGCAGGTAACGTTGAGTACGCGCTGATGTGGTAAACGTAACCGAACTCCTTTCTGAGAAGCTCTATGAGTTCTTGTCGACGTTCGTCTTCCACATCGATGTCTACGTCCGGGTAATCCTGCCTACCTTCGTTGAGGAACCTCTCAAAAAGCAACCCGAACTCGAGGGGATTTATGGACGTAACACCCATAAGGTATAGAAGATAACTGCCCACTGCACTGCCCCGTCCGGGACCCAAGAGGATTCCATTTTCCCGCGCGATGCTTACAATTTTGTAGATAGTGTAGAAGTAATCCTCAAAACCTTTCGACCGTATAAGCTTGATCTCCTTGAGCATGCGTTCCCTCTGGTTACGTTCAGAGGCAAACCCAGCGAACCTTTCAAGGAATCCCTCGGGTGCAACCGGAAGTTTTTGACCTGGAGCCAATTCGTAACCGGTGAATCTCTGCAACGAATTGATTAAATCTTGGTGAAAGGAGAGTTCTTGAATTTCGAAAATTCGTGGCTCGTTTGAAATTGGATTGTAGGTCACTTGTTGACCTCTGAATTTTTCGAGTTTATCTCGAAAAATTGACCACAGCTGTTGCTGATCCGGTAAGTATTGGGCTGGTGGAATATCAACGTATGGTAAGTTCTTGATTTGGGAAAACCGTCCGGAATTATACGAGTTGATAATCAATTCTAGTTGTTCGTCATTTGTTGCAAGGAAAGTCTTATTCGGTTCATCCGGAAACCTCATACCCACGAGAGCTCTTAGCTTGGGAAACCTTCGGGCGTGGAGAATAAAATTTCCGATACCGCAGAGCGTGGTATCGGAAAGTATAAGCACATCGATGCTGTTTTTTGCCGCCCAGTCAAAAACGTCTTCGAAGGTTACAACTGAACCGTTAAAGGAAAAAACTGACGAAAAGCAGAACGCTCTCACAACTTTTGCAGAAACCACGCCGTAAAGACTCAGTTCCTTCTGGTAATTAAAGGAAGACGGCGTGGTTTCCGGTCGATACCTCCTTCCGCCTGAGAAATATTATGAAAATAATTATATGTCCCCGTTGAGTGGAACCAACTGGTGATTGACCTGCGGTATCCGTACGAACGGACAATAGCTGTTAAATCAAGCTGGACTTGAAATCCAAAACAGTTGCAAGGCTCACACCGTGTGCAGTACTAAAGCAGCCTTGGAGTATACATTATACATTTCTTCACAAGAATGGCCTGTGAGTTGGTAACTCCTTAACTCCTGTTGTTTCTAGTCGATTTGAGGTAGTCAATCCAGTTGGTCTTCATCGCTGTTTTTTTCAAACAGCTTTTTCACATCCTCTTCAGTTAACTCACGCCACTCACCGAGTTTCAAATCACCAATTGTGAGACCACCGATTCTGATACGTCGTATCTTCTTCCACAAAATTCCTAGCGCTTCACACATACGCTTGATTTGGTGGTACCTACCCTCGTGTATGGTTATTGAGATAGTGAAATCATCCACCTGCCTTATTTTTGCTGGCAAAAGGATGGTACCATCTTTTAGCTTCAAACCCTTTTCGAGTTTTTGGCGCATCTTCTCACTGATGATCACGGGTTTTTCAGTTTCGATAATGTACTCCTTCTCCACATGCTTTTTGGGAGATATGATGCGATGTGTGAAATCTCCGTCGTTGGTGAGTATTAAAAGTCCCTCAACATCTTTATCAAGTCTTCCTGCAATGTGCAATTCACATGCGTAGGGATGATCAATCAACGCCAACACAGTACGTTCCGAGTCAGATGTTGTTGATACGTAGCCAGCTGGTTTGTTGAGCATTATGTACACTTTCCTGTGAGCCTCGACGACTTTGCCTCCCAACTCTATCTTGTCGTCTTCGGACACCTTGTACGAAGGATCCTTTATCACCTGTGAATTGACTGTCACCAGTCCCGCTCTTATCAAATGTTTCACTTCGCTTCGCGTTCCCACGTGCGCGCTTGCGAGGAACCTATCAAGCCTTTGCTTTTCGATGGACTTTCTCATCTTTTTGCACCCTTTATGGCTTCGATGACCTTCACGACTTCAACGTTCTCTTTAACATCGTGTACCCGTACAATGTTAACGCCGTGAAACGCACAGTAAGCTGTTATTGCAAGCGTACCGTTGAGTCGTTCTTCGGGAGGTACGTTCCCAAGAATCATTCCTATCATCGATTTCCTGCTTGCTCCAACTAATATGGGAACCCCGAGTTCTTTGAAGTCGTCTATTCTTGCAAGTATCTGAAGATTGTGCTCAAGTTTTTTTCCAAAACCGATTCCAGGATCAATAATTATTTTGTCCACACCGTTCTGCCTTGAGTAATCGATGCGTTCGAATAAAAATTGCTTGATTTCTCCAACAACATCGTTGTACTCTGGATCGAGCTGCATAGTTTTTGGTTCACCTTTCATATGCATGAGAATAACAGGACATTTGTAGTGTGCGGCGATCTTGACCATGTTTGGGTCGAACCTCAACGCACTGACATCGTTAATTATGTCTGCACCGTTCTCGAGTGCAAGCCTAGCGACCTCCGCCTTGTATGTGTCCACCGAGATTGGAATATCGAAATACTTCCTTATCAACGAAATCGCAGGTACTACCCTTTTGATTTCTTCTTCCAGCGGTACAGGATCCGCACCGGGTCTGGTACTTTCGCCACCAATGTCAAGTAACTCTGCACCTGCACTGATCATCCCTTCAACCTTTTTGAGTAAATTTTTTTCGTCAACCCTGCTTTCGGCAAAAAAAGAATCCGGTGTTACATTGATGATGCCCATGACAAACGTATGGTCGTGCTTGAGAATTTCAAAATCGAACATACCCTCACCTCTGAGGAACTGGATTACTAACCTTTCGGACCGATATGTTAATTACTTGAACATCTGGAAGCAATTTGGGTATGAGAACGTCACCGTAAGTCTTTGACTCGAGGACAATAAACCTTGAATCCGGGCTTTCGTAGAATCGTAGCGGTGAAAGGACGGTAAAGTAACGTCTGTTTAGTACTGCGCGGTAAAAATAATCTTCTGTGGTCCGCGTCAGTGTCCACTTGCCGAGTATTTCATCGCTGATGCGGTACTGAACGTATTTTTTAACTCCGTCAATGGACTCTACGAAACTTATGTAACTGCTACTGCCCGTCTTACCTATCTTTACAGTGGCGCCGCTAACAGCATGACGTGTTATGTCAAACCTGATGTAGTTAACCGCATGGAATTCAAGTAAGCTTTCTTGGTTTTTGTTGATGATGTTTCCCATATGAACAAGTACCGCATTGTAACATGTCATTGCAACGCTAATGACGAGAACGGCCACGAACATGCAAATCAGCAATTCTATATAGTTCAAAAAATCCCCCCTTGGTCCCCCTTGAGATACGATTTGAAATAAGATATGTTAAGACTATGAAAGTAAAGTAAGACTTAAAGATTGAATTTTTCGCTGGGAGCTTCGGCCTTCGCGATCTTGTCAAGGACGCCGTTTATAAACTTTCCACTCTCTTCTGTGCCGTACTTTTTTGCAATCTCGATCATCTCATCGAGTGTAACTTCAATAGGGACATTTGGTTCGAATACCAACTCGTAGGTTCCCAACCTAAGCAAGCTTCTCTCCAAATAAGATATCCGTTCAAACGACCAATTTATTAGGTACCTTGAAATAATCTCATCTATCTGGCTAAGATTCTCGAAAATTGCTCTGACGTACCTTTGAAAGTCCGCTTTGAGGCTCGAATCGGAAATTTTTTTGAGTTCCAACTCTGCGAAATTCTTGTAATCATCAGGATTAAAGTCGTACTGAAACAGTACACGCATGACAGCTTCCCTGAGAATTCTTCTTTTCGACACCAATTATTCTTCACTCCCGTTAAACGTTCGGTACAGCGAAACGTGAATTGGGACAAGGGTTCTGTTTATTCACCCTTTTCCTCGTATACACTCACGATGGCAACGTTAACAGCGTCAACGACCTTGTCTGTCATCTGCGAAACGCTTTCCGCAACGTTTTTCATGATGTTCTTGGAGAATTCGACGATGTTCTCTCCGTACGGCACTTCAAGCTTGATCGTTATTACTACGTGATCTTCAGGTGTGCGATCGATTTGAATATTCTTCTTATTCTTCTTAAACTCCTTGTTTTCCGGCTCTACTCCGTATATCTGACAAATGGTCCTGTAGGCTATCTCCGAAATCACCGAATCGGATATTGTGATGTTTCCCATTTTCCTCCCTCCCTAAGAGAGGGCTTTGCAGCCCCATTGCCAAGTAATTCAGGTTCATTTTACGCACGCTCAATGTATTCACCGGTTCGAGTGTCCACCTTGATTTTATCACCGACGTTTACGAAGAACGGTACGGTTATCCTCAATCCAGTTTGTAGAACGGCAGGTTTACCACCACCGGAGACAGTATCACCTTTGAAGTTCGGTTCAGTTTCCACAACCTCCAGTACGACGGTGGTGGGAAGTTGAATACCAATCGGTTTCTCATCATGCATAATGATGTCTACCGGAGTGTTTTCGATGAGATAGTATTTCTCCTCCTCGAGTTCTTCAGCGGGGATGGAGTACTGCTCGTAGGTTTGGAGGTCCATGAAGTAGAAGTTTTCCCCGTCGTTGTAAAGATACTCCGCCTTTCTGAATGCAAGTTCGGCCTCTTCAACTTTTTCACCACTTGCGAAGTTCACATCTCTGATAAGGCCAGTCATGAGGTTTTTGAGTTTCGTTCGAATCAGTCCTGAACCTCTGGCTCTAAAGTGCTTGTTCACATCTATAACTCTGTAAATCTCGCCTTCGTACTTTATGTACATACCCTTTTCGAGGTCTCCAACTTCGATCATAACTAACACCTCCAAAATCTTCAAAATTTCGAACAGTTTAGCAGTTATCCAACATACCTGACCACCAATGCAGTTGTATCGTCATGTTGTGGCATGCCTTGAGAAAATTCCATAACCGAGTCGATCAACTTCTCCACAAAATCCTGAATCTTCAAATACCTGTTTCGCAGAATGAATTCCTCGAACCTTTGGAAACCAAACTCCGCTTCTTTCACGTTCCGCGCCTCAACCACTCCGTCAGTATAGGTTACGACAAGATCACCAGAAGAGAGTTGAACTTTCTCAACTTCATAGAATCCGTCGCCCAGTATACCAAAAGGTGTTCCCGTGGACTCTATTTTTGTCAAATAGCCACCTTTGACGACGTAAATTGGATCATGACCAGCGTTAACAACTTCCATCAAACCATCAGGCGAGATTTTAAAAATCACAGCGGTAATGAACCTACCAACCTCGAAATCGCTGCTTATCATTTTATCGAACTGTCTAGCTAAACTCGCAAGGTCATGCGTTATCGCAACCGAGAGCCTAAACATCGTTCTAAAGGACGACATGATAAGTGCAGCAGGTAGTCCTTTTCCCGAAACGTCGGCTAGACAACACATTATTGAACCATCATCCATCTCCAGGACGTCGTAATAGTCACCGCCAACTTGGACCGCAGGTACGCTTTTACCGTACACCTCAAAATGTAGAGAACTTGGAAACTTACTAGGTAACAATCCCTGCTGAATACCGCGTGCTATAGCGAGTTGCTCTTCAAGTCTTTTCTTTTCAATCTCCCTTTGGAGCATTATGTATCTATCGATCGCGGATAGCAGAAGTTGTGCAATGGCTTCCGTTATTTTTTTATCCCCGGCTGTGAGCATTTTCTGATTACCTGATGATAGGGCAATGAAACCGTAGGAACCAATCTCAGAAGCTAACGGAACGATGATGTAACCCCCAAGCTCTCCATTGGAATCGACGAAGACCGTCTCGCTGGTTGTTTTTGCGATTTCAACTAATTTCTCAATTGCACGTGTATCACCCTGGTGTTCGGAGTAATCCTCGTCGTTCAACTTTATCGAAATAACTGCAGCGACGTAGTTGACGGCGTTCTTCAATACTCTTAGCACACTTCCCAAAATGAGCCACGGTTCGTTAACGGAGGATATTATCTTGTTTATCTCAAAGAGTGCCGAAAGCCCTTCATAGGCAGTGGAAAGTTCTTCCAACTGCGCATCGATGAGTTGCTGCAATGCAAGATTGTTTACTTGGAGATCGTTCATCCACCTTTCTACGTGGGACTTCAACCTTTCAAACTCACTTAGCACTTCTTCAAAACTCTGACACTTTGCAATTTCAAAACTAAAAAGTTTTGCAAAGCCCTCGAGTTTGGAGAGAAAAATGTCCAGGCACTCTTTGCACAACTCGTCATTTCTTTCCGACAATACTCTTAACCTCCTCGACCAACTGGGTAGGACTAAAAGGTTTGGTCATGACCTTCTTTGCTCCAAGCGATAAAGCGATTTCTTCGTCGTTCTGACCGCCCTTTGCTGTGAGTACGATGACAGGGATATCTTTTATCCTGTCGTCTTTCTTCATCTCCTTCAACACGGTAAAGCCGTCCATTCTTGGCATCATGATGTCCAGTATTACGACATCTGGCTGCCACTGCCTCATCTTTTCAAGACCGTCAATGCCATCAACAGCTTCCTCAACCTCCATCCCCAATTTCTTCAAATTGAAAACGGTTATCTTTCTTAGGACGTCGGAATCGTCGACAACAAGTACCTTCATATTTAATCCCTCCGAGCGTTGCAATTCTCGCATACGGTGGAACGGTAATCAGTGACATGTTCTTCCAAAAGTTCGGTGAGGTTTCTATCTTTAACCAGAGCCATTTTTCGAACCGCTAAATACACTCCGCGGATCAGATACGGATTAAAAAGATTAGACCTTCCAACCTTATATTTTATCACATACAAGCGTCCCTTGAAAGCAACCTCGAGATCTTCCATGACTTCACCGGGTACGAATTCTTTTCCCGAGTGCTTCTTAAGTCTTTCGTTCAACTCGGGCTTTTCATAGCAAAATAGCGTGTATTCAAAGTGCGTTGTTACCCTGTTCAGGTCAATATCCGAAACGAATACCTTTTCAACCACCAGGTTATTTAGAGATACCTGGTTTATCCGCTCTTTTAAAATCTCCGGGTTTATTTCCCCGGGACTTAATACTGCATCCTCCCGGAGCTTGACACTAACAAAAAGTGCCAAATCGATAACCCCTGTAGGCGTAGAATCAAGAAACGAGACCCTTGGTTGCGGGTTGAAACCCTGGGAATACTCCATCGGTAGATTTGCGCGTCGCAAAAGCTTTACTATGGCATTTGAAGTTTCAATACCTGAGAGAAACCTTAAAAAGCCGGTCTTTTTAAAATGCAAGATTATCTGCATTTTATTTACTCTCCTAAGTAGACGTTCTTGACAACCTCGTTCTCAAAGACTTCTTTAGGAGTTCCGGAAGCCAAAACCTGTCCTTTGTGGATAACGTACAGCCTATCGACGATAGGTCTTAGCGCATCCACGGAGTGATCCGTTATGATTACACCTATTCCACGTTCCTTTAAATCGAACACTATCCTTTGTATTTCCTTTACTGTCTTTGGATCTATACCTATGAACGGTTCATCGAGGAGAACGAACTTTGGACGGAGTACCATCATTCGTGCAAGCTCCAGCCTTCGTTTTTCACCGCCCGATAGGGAATATGCGTACTGTTTCTTCAAGTCGAGTATCCCAAATTCCTTTAACGTGTAATCGATTAGAGCCTTTCTCTCACTTTTACTCATTTTCTGGTATTCGACTATTGTCTTTACGTTATCTTCGACGGTTAATTCGCGAAAAACCGAGGTTTCCTGCTGGAGGTAAGTTATGCCCAACCTTGCACGTTTATGTATGGGCAAGTTGGTAATGTTCGTATCGTCAAAGAATATCTGACCTTTATTCGGTATGACAACACCGAGTATGATGTTAAATAAAGTGGTTTTGCCCGAACCGTTAGGTCCGAGCAAACCCACCACTTCTCCCGTGTTAGCTTCAATCGAAACATCGTTTAAGACCAATTTCCTTCCAAATTTCTTCGAAATGTTTTGGCACACGATTCGACTCATAGTCGTTTGCTTTCGTCCGTTTTTTATCATTTTACTTCTTAGACGTCCTAAGGTACCTTAAAAACGCATCCGTCACGTTGTAAGCCTGACTGCCGTAAGCCATGGTTGTGCTGTTGAAGATAAAATCGTATCCCATGACCTCCGCGAATTCCTTGACTTTTTGGAGTATTTCAGCTTCTATTTGTTGTTGAGTCTGTGCTATCTTTTGGTTGATAAGTTGCTGGTATTCGAGGTATTTTTGTTGCTTCAGATTCTGGTCTTTAATCTTGTCCAACTCAGCTTGGTACTTGTTTATCTCGTCTTGCATCTGTTTTTGGAAGTTGATCCACTTATCGTAGCTTTGGAGTACCCTGTTTGGATCAATGTACCCAAGTTTCGGTCCACTTTTCGTATCCTGGGCTGTACCAACAACAACTGCAAAGATCGTCAGAAGTACTAAAATGAAAGGAAAAAAGTACCTCTTCACTGCGAACACCTCTCCTTCTTTGGAATGGGGTTTATATCTTTCCAAATTGTAGCGCAACTGAAGCAGCACCTAAGATACCGGCTTCCTCAACTAAAGGACTTTGAACGATTTGGTAAGTGTCCTTAAACGAAGGCATGACCAAATGTTCAACTTTTTCTCTCAGGGGCTTGAACAGAATGTCGCCGGCTTTAGAAACGCCGCCACCAATTACGATGATCTCTGGATTGAAAACGTGAATAAAGTTTGCAACACCTATTGCGAGTGAGTTCACCACTCTTTCGACAATGTTCAATGCCAGCATGTCCCCTTCCTTTGCAGAGTCAAAGACTGCTTTTGCATCGATGCTAGTTTTCTTAAATATCGACGATTCGGGGAACTTCTTTTGACCTTCCAACGCCATTCGCCTTATCGCCGTTGCGGAGGCAAGTGCTTCCAAACAGCCGTAATTACCGCAACCACAAAGTGGTCCGTTGGGTTCTATTATCACATGTCCCAGCTCCGCACCTATGCCGTTTTTTCCAGTGATGAGCACACCATGTGAGATTACACCTCCACCGACACCAGTTCCCAGCGTCAGTGCCAAGATATGCTCGTATCCTTTTCCAGCACCAAACCATTTTTCTCCAAGAGCGAACGCGTTTGCGTCGTTCTCCACGTAAACCTTAAGACCAGTGAGGTTGCTGAGCATGGGGCCAAGCGGAAAATCGCTCCAATCAGGGAAATTAGGAGAGAAACGTACTATACCGGAATCGTGATCTATTGAACCAGGTGAGCCAACGCCGATACCTCGAACATTATAACCGTTCGCTATTTCAAGAATCGCTTCCGCCATCCTCCTGACAACTCGTTCGCCACCTTCGGAAACGAGTGTTTCTCTCTCAACTTTTCTGAGAATTCTACCGCTTTCTGCTTCCACGAGTCCTACCTTGAAAAACGTACCCCCGAGGTCTACACCTACGACGTACACGCCTTATCCTCCTCCAAAACACATGAGTAAATAGAAAAAGTTTGCTGCCAAACTTCACGTTTCCTATTATATCATACGAAAACATTTTTTGTTGTATAATTATCTTGAACGCGAAGTTTAAATTTTTATCAAAGATTCGAGTTTTGTGAGGTGAACACGTTTGGCTGCGCAAATTCCACAGGAAGTTATCGAAAAAATAAAACAAGTTTCTCCAGGTACGAAGCTAAGAAAGGCTCTTGATCAAGTAATAGAGGCGCAATTGGGGGCGTTAATAGTTTTTATTAACGAAGACGAGATGAAGGCCTATCCTCAAGTTTTTCAAGCCGGCTTCAAAATCGATGCGCCGTTCAGCCCAGAAAGACTTTACGAACTCTCCAAGATGGATGGGGCGATAGTCGTTGACGAACATGTAAGCAGAATCCTTGCTGCAAACGTTCATTTAGTACCAGATCCATCCATCCCTACAAGCGAGACTGGAACACGCCACAGAACCGCCGAACGCATAGCTAAACAACTCAAAAAAATGGTTATTGCTATTTCTAAAAGGAGAAACGTGGTAACGCTTTACTACAAAGAATACAAGCATGTCTTTGAAGACATGAAGTTTGTTCTTACAAAGGTTTCGCAAACATTAAACACGTTGGAACGGTTTCGAGAAATATTCGACAGGGACTTGGAACTGCTCAATTACAAAGAGATTGAAGGGAATGTTACGCTCGATTTTATCTGCGGTTTATTGTTAAGAAGCGCGGAAATTCACAATATTACCTCTGAGATTCAGCTTCAGATTATTGAACTTGGTATCGAAGGGAGGCTCGCATCGTTGAGACTCAGGGAAGTTCTTAGAGACTTAGATGAACTCACGCTCCTGCTCATAATGGACTACCATAAGAAGGATGTGACGGAAGAAGATGCTAGAAAACTGATGGAAGAGATGTGGGGTCTGGAATACAAACATCTTACATTTGCGAAATTCCTTGGCTATGATGTTTCCAGTACCCACAAGGCAAGCGAAACATTCGTTGTACCACGAGGTTACAGGCTTTTGCGTACCGCTATCCACATTCCAATGAACGTATCTCAAAAGGTCATCGATTCCTACAGAAACCTTGGAAACCTCATCAAAACCGACGTAAACCACCTTCAAGAGATTGACGGAATTGGAAAAAAGAGGGCAAGGGCAATACTCAAGACGATCAAGTCCATAAAAAAAAGGCGGGGCTGATAATCCCCGCTTTTTTGGTAGTCTATTTCCATCAAATCAAGTGAACCACAATACCACTTTTCAGCTTTGGTTCGAACCACGTAGATTTTGGTGGCATGATCTTACCTTCGTCCGATACCTTTATTAGATCCTCTATTGACGTTGGGTACATTGCGAATGCAACTTTGAACTTCCCTTCATCTACAAGCCTCTGGAGTTCTTCAAGTCCCAATATTCCTCCAACAAAATCGATTCGCTTATCCGTGCGTGGATTTTCGACTCCGAGGACGGGAGCGAGTAAATTCTTCTGGAGAATCGAAACGTCCAGTGAATCAATTACGTCATTTTCATCGTACGTACCCGGTTTTGGCTCAAGTTTGTACCATTTTCTCGATAGGTACATGCCAATAGTGTGCTTACGCTCCGGTTTGTAAATCCCCTCCCAAGGTGTGATTGTAAACTTCTCGCTCACTTTCTTTATAAATTCTTCTTCCGACAAACCGTTCAAATCTTTGACGACACGATTGTAATCCAGAATCCGCAGTTGAGTGTGCGGAAATATCGCGGCAAGAAAGAAGTTAAATTCCTCCTCTCCGGTGTAGTTCGGATTTTCTTGCCTCAGTTCCAATGCAGTTCTCACCGAGGCTGCAGCCCTGTGGTGACCGTCAGCGATGTAGAAAGCTTCAACATTTTTGAAAGCTTCAACGATTCTCTGTATCTCATTATCGTCCTTCAGCACCCACACAATATGCCTTACACCGGATTCATCGACAAAATCGTATTCAGGCTCGCCAGTTGCATGTTTCATAATGAGTACATCGATTTCTGGTCTCGATTTGTACATCAAAAAAACTGGACCCGTTTGCGCACCTACAACTTTGAAGTGCATAACGCGTTCATCCTCTTTATCTTTCCTCGTGAGTTCGTGCTTCTTTATCTTGTTTTCTATGTACTCATCGACCGAGAATGTAGCGAAGAAACCAGTTTGTACATGGTCTCTCCAATGCTGTTGGTATATGTAAATCGCGGGTTTATCTTCGACGAACATACAACCGTTCTTAATAAGCCATTCCATGTGTTCTCTGCCCTTGATATGTACGTGAGGATCAAGTGTATCAACTGGGTGATCGAAGTGTATCTCCGGTCTTGTGACTTTGTACCACGTGTACGGGTTAACTTTTGCAACCTCGCGTGCCTGTTCTTCGTTAACTACGTCGTACGGTTTTGCAGCTATTTTGCTCACCATTTCTCTTGTTGGCCTCAAAGCCTTAAACGGTCGAACAATCACACTAGATCCCTCCCCCATAGGTAATTTCGTTCAGAGTGTGATTTTTCCTTCATAAAGTGGGAACTGCTTGCAAAGTTTTATTACTTTGTCGCTTACTTCCCTCGCTATAGCTTCGTCGATGTTTCCTTCCTCGTCTTTTATGTGCTTCAGCACCGTGACAATGAGCTCCGCAATTTCTTCCATCTGTTCTTCCTTCATTCCACGTGTTGTCAACGCGGGTGTTCCAAGCCTTATCCCGCTTGCTACAAACGGTGAGCGTTTTTCGTTGGGAATGGTGTTTTTGTTCACTGTAATATGGCAATACCCAAGGGCCGTTTCCGCGGCCTTTCCGGTCACGTTCAGAGGAGTCAAGTCAACGAGCATCAGATGTGTGTCCGTTCCACCAGAAACGATCCGCAAGCCTCTATCCTCAAGTGCTTTGGCAAGAGCTTTCGCGTTCTTAACAACTTGTTCTTGGTATCTTTTGAAGTCTTCGCTGAGGGCCTCTTTGAAACAAACAGCCTTAGCTGCGATCACATGCATAAGCGGTCCACCTTGTATTCCGGGGAATATTGCTTTATTTATCGACTTGTAAAGCTCTTCGTCGTTTGTGAGTATTAAACCACCACGTGGTCCCCTCAGGGTTTTGTGCGTTGTGCTGGTTACAACGTGCGCGTATTCAAGAGGATTCGGGTACAACCCGGCTGCCACAAGTCCGGCGAAGTGCGCCATGTCAACGACCAGATAAGCACCGACTTCGTCGGCAATTTCTCGGAATTTTTTGAAATCGATGATTCTGGAATATGCACTTCCACCTGCAACAATGATCTTTGGCCTGTGCTCGTGTGCTAATCTTCTAACCTCATCGTAGTCAATCAATTCCGTTTCGAGATTGACCCCGTACTGTACGACTTTGTAAATCTGTCCGGAAAAATTAACCTGCGCACCGTGTGTGAGGTGTCCTCCGTGACTGAGAGACATTCCCATGAGCACCGAACCTGGTTCTGCGAGGGCAAAATACGTTCCCATATTCGCTTGAGAACCAGAATGCGGTTGAACGTTTGCGTACTTTGCGTTAAAAAGTTGCTTTGCGCGTTCTCGTGCAAGTGTTTCGGCAACATCGACCCATTCACAGCCACCGTAATAGCGTTTTTTCGGATAACCTTCCGCATACTTGTTTGTCAGAACACTCCCCATCGCTTCCATCACTGCGGGCGAAACGAAATTTTCCGAAGCGATCAACTCAAGACCGTACTCTTGCCGTTCCCACTCCTTGACCAATACTTCGTAAATTTCTGGATCAACGACCTTTACGTGCTCCCACATACTCGTGGCCTCCTTCCAAGTAGACTCGATGGTGCTTTTCCTCCGCATCAATTATAACTATCAATCAATGCTTTGTCAGTTTGACGGGCAATTCCAGCCTCGTCAAATTTTTATGTTGGAAAACCCAAAAACGGTGAAAATCTTTCATGAGCTCACTCGCATTTTGGTATACTACATTACGCCAGCGTTGACAATCGATGAGGAAAAATGGTCTAATATATGTAGGTAATCTGAAAGGTGATTCAGTATTTGTAATAAGTGGAAGTACCTTTCTTGAGAGCGTTCAGAATTCTATGGGGGTGGGAAGATGGTGTATATCTTAGGTGCGAAGAGGACAGCCATAGGAACTTTCGGAGGTTCACTTAAGGATATTCCTGCTCCGCAACTTGGAGCCATAGCCGCGAAGGCGGCCATCGAGCAAGCGGGTGTTCCTGTCGAAGACTTTGATGAGACTATTGTTGGCTGTATTCTCCAGGCTGGTCAAGGCATGGGACCGGGAAGACAAGTTGGCATTTACGCGGGAATTCCGGCGGAAAAGCCAGGCTACACAGTAAACATGCTCTGCGGTAGCGGGATGAAAGCGGTGATGATAGGGGCAACTGACATCGAACTTGGGGAAGCCGACCTGGTCTTAGCTGGTGGTATTGAAAACATGTCTCAGGCACCGTTCCTTTTAAGCTACAAAGCACGTTTTGGACTGAGATTCGGTGCTCAGGAACTCCAGGATCATATGATTCTTGACGGGCTAACCGACGTCTTCAACAAAGTTCATATGGGTTTGACAGCCGAGGCCCTCGCCGAGGAGTTCGGTATCTCCAGGGAGGAACAAGATGAATTCGCATACAACAGCCAAATGAAAGCAAAAGCCGCGATAGAAGCTGGAAGATTCAAAGACGAAATCGTGCCAGTGGAAGTTCCAGATAAGAAGGGAGTAAAGATTTTTGACACCGATGAGTATCCGAGGTTCGACAGCACACTCGAGTCGCTTGCCAAACTTAAACCGGCATTCAAGCCGAACGGTACAATCACGGCCGGTAATGCAAGCGGAATCAACGATGGTGGTAGTGCCATTGTTATAGCAAGTGAGCGTTACGTTGAGAAAAATGGCTTGAAACCGCTTGCGCGCATCGTTGCCTGGGCGCAGGCTGGTGTTGATCCCATGCGCATGGGCTTTGGGCCGGTACCGGCCACGGAGAAAGTGCTAAAGAAAGCGGGACTTTCGTTCCAAGACATAGAACTCATCGAACTTAACGAGGCATTCGCCGCACAGAGTCTGGCTGTTATCAAAGGTTGGGAAAAGGCATTTGGAGTTACGAAAGACTGGATTCTTCAGAGAACAAACGTTAACGGCGGTGCAATTGCTCTCGGGCATCCAATTGGTGCGAGTGGTAACAGGATTATAGTCACGTTGCTGTACGAAATGAAGAGGCGTAGAGCAAAGTATGGTCTAGCGACGCTCTGCATCGGAGGAGGCATGGGCACCGCGATTATCGTAGAGAATCTCGAATGAAAGAGGGGGGCGGAATACATGAGACTGAAGGACAAGGTTTGTATCATTACCGGTGCTGGTAGTGGAATAGGAAAGGCGGCGGCGGAACTCTTTGCTCAGGAAGGTGCAATCGTTATTGCCTGTGATGTTTCGGAAGCCACTTACGATAATCCAAACATCCACTATTATAAACTCGATGTAACCGACCGGGCAAGGGTTACCGAAGTAGTTAAAGAGGTTGTTGAAAAGTTCGGGAGAATCGACGTTCTTGTCAACAATGCGGGAATAACAAGAGATGCCCTCATTCAGAATATGACTGAGGAAGACTGGGACAAAGTCATCAACGTCAACCTCAAGGGTGTCTTTAACATGACACAGGCGGTTGTCCCGTACATGCTCGAAGCTGGAAAGGGAAGCATCATTAACACGTCATCCGTAGTTGGTGTGTACGGAAACATCGGCCAGACGAACTACGCGGCGACAAAAGCGGGCGTCATTGGCATGACCAAAACTTGGGCGAAAGAATTTGCCAGGAAAGGTGCACAAATAAGGGTAAACGCGGTGGCTCCAGGTTTTATCAAAACACCGATGACGGAAAAAGTGCCTGAAAAAGTGATAAATGCAGTCATTGAAAAAACGGCACTCAAACGTATGGGTGAACCTATCGAGGTGGCGTATGTTTACCTCTTCCTCGCAAGCGATGAATCTTCGTTCATAACAGGACAGGTCATTGGTGTGGATGGAGGTCTCGTGCTTTAAAGTTTTGATTTTTAAGCAAGTTGGCGGCCAAATAAAATGGCCGCTTTTTTAATCCTAATTTAATTGGGGTGCTGTTAAATGCTATTGTGCTTATCATAGATTTACTGTTGCCTTGTACAACCTCCTCAAATCGCGGCAGACGTGTAAATCATACTTTCAGTCATCCAACCCTTAAGAGATCTTTTGGAGGTTTATTACTCAGGTGGAAGTAACCTTAGAGGCCGAAGAGTACGCTTTTATGGTGAGTTGTGGAATGATGAAGGAAAGCCTACATATTGATTAGGGCACCCTGGGAGATTGTTGTGGTTGGAAACTGATGAGTTGTGAATTTCACGTATATTCTTTAATGAGGAGGTTGAGATTGTGCTTTGTAAACGGTTTGTTGCTGCCATTCTTGTTCTTACATTCGTTTTCATTGGAACCTTGTTGTTTGCTCAAAGTGTTATACCTATCTTGCAAATTTACCAGCTCAAAGAGGGAGAAACCGTGGAAGCAACAGGAGTGGTTTTGGTTGCACCAGGTGCATTGATGAATAAAACTACCTGGATCCAGGATGGAACCGCTGGAATCATGATCTACGGAAATCTTCCGGAGCTTAAGATTGGTGACGCTATACGGGTAAGTGGAAAAACTAAAATTTACTACGGAATACTGGAAATCCTCCCAGATAAAGTGGAGATTATCGGGAAAGCAGAAGTTAAACCTGTTGATCTGAACAAACTTTTCGCAGAGGAGGCAAAGAAAGGCACTCTGACAAAACAAAAAATAGGAGAATTATTCAACAGTCTTTTGTCGCAACTTGTAACAGTGACAGGTCAGATTGTGGATATACAAGGATACCAATTTACAGTTAAGACAGACTACTTCGAAATACTTATCTACCTGAGAAAGGAAGCGAACATTTCCACGAAAAACCTCAAGAAAGGCCAAACTATAAGTGTAACTGGAATTATGTATCTGTACAAGGATGTGTTTGAGATTCTTCCAAGGTTCCAGGATGATATAAAATAAAGTTAGTTTAATATCAAAGAGCCCAATCCGTTCGGGGGATTGGGCTTTTTTCACATAAGTGCTAATAACTACCAACGTATCGCATTACGATGTTTTTTATCTCCGTGCTTTTCTTGGATATCAGATCGTTTATTCGGTTCAAGAGTTCTGACTTGAGTACGACAAAGCCGATCTGGGTCTCATAAACCAACTTTGGCCAAACCTGCAGGCCATAACTTTTGCTGAGGTACAGTGCATTGATGTAATCAAAAAATGCCGCGTCAACTTGCCCGAGTAAGAGCTTTGTTAGTATTTCTTGGTTGGAAACGAGGGCTTCGTATCCGACCCTTTTTCCGGCTTTCAACCACTCGCGAATTATCATCTCACCGGTTGCTCCCTTTTTGACCGCGAACCTGACATGTTCGACGTTTCCATCCCATTTGATACCCTTCCTCAAAACGATTGCCAAGCCGGACTGTAAGTACGGTGCGGAAAACGTAAATACCTTTTTTCTCTCCTCAGTGATGTGAATCCCACCAACCACAAGGTCAAGGCTTAAAGATTTCAAAACAAGTGGATCAAGGGCGCTGAATGGCAAGACGTAATACTCGAAGTGATACTTCATCTCCCTCGAGAGTAGCCGACAAATATCTACGTCGATGCCAATCAGGCTTGATGCACTCCAGAAGGCGTATGGGCTTCCGAGAAGAAAGCCGACCTTTACTATCATCTCTGCTGGCTGGACGATGCCTGAAAAAACTAAGACCAAGAATAAGACCAGGATAAAAAGGTAGGTACAGGAATTCTTTGAAAACAACACGCTCCCACCACCCGTTTACTCGACGTGCAAACGTACTACGTGGCTGTAACGGAAGGACACACAAGATAAAGTACCGTTAAAGTGCCTCACAATTCTTTAGACCCGGTTTTCGGTGGGAGCGTTCAACAAGTTGGGCTTGATTAGTTTAGCCTATTACGGTGCTTTCCCATCTTTTCAGAAGTTCGTCAAGCCTCTTGTTTATATCTGAAGGCAACTTGAGTATTTTCTTTGGCTGCGGAACGTACTTTCTAAATACCTCAGGGAGTTCCACATTAATAACCGGGTACATCCATTGGTTAAGTGGCACTTCTCTTTGGAAATCTGGTGTTAGCATGAATTCTATAAACGCTCGTGCAAGCGCACTGTTCTTTGCTCCTTTGACAACGGAAGCGTATTCCTCAAGTACGTAAGCTCCCTCTTCAAAAATAACCGGCATGTACTTTATAGTACCGTACCTATGCATGCTATAAGCTCCATCTGTTGCGTAACTTACTATCATATCTGCCTCACCGGTTTCCAACATCTTGAACGCGGCACTCCAACCACTGGTGAAGGTGAGCACATTGTTTTTCACTTTGTTCCAGAATTCGAACGCACCTTCTTCACCGAGAGCTGCTATAGTCCACATAAAGAAGGCAAGACCTGTGCTCGACGTTCGAGGATCGATGAGAACGAATCTACCTTTGTATTCAGGTTTGATGAGGTCCCAGAAAGATCTCGGTGGATTTTTGATCTTTTCAACATTGTATATCATCGAAAGTGCACCGTAGTCGTAGACCGTTCCATAATCCGTTACGAGTGCACGGTACGTGATGTGTTTGGAATTCACCGGTCTAAACTTTTCGAGCAAATCCTCGGCTATAGCTTTTGAAAGTTGTTGTTGATTCAAACCGACGACGACATCCGCCCTCGGAGTGTTTTTCTCGGCTATAAGTCTGGCGAGTACGTCACCCATCGAGCCAAAGCTCACAACCTTTACCTTGCATTTGTACATCTGCTCAAATTTCGGGATGACAACCTTGGCAATTCCTCCAGCAAAGCTGTCTGACGTGTAAATCACTAACTGTGCTGCAAAGGAAGTAGTGAGCATACTTAATACCAGTACTAATACCAACTTCTTCATGTTAAGCCACCTCCTGAACAACGGATTGAGCATGCTTTGCAAATAAAAAACCCTCCAAAAGCGGAGGGAACAATTCTAACTTTGTCGTTCTTCCCGGTCCCTCCGCCGGTATTACCCGGATCAGGTTCGAAGGGTCGAGGGATTGACTCCCTCCTCTCAGCCCCGCATCATAGGAGCTCCCCTCCGGGAATCGGGACTATTGATTTTTCGGAAATTATTCTACACAAAGTCCAGCGGAATATCAAGTCACAAGAATTTAGCAATGTCGTCGATTTGAACTCTGCTTCGTGGAGAAAATTCCAGTTGAAGGTGTTTTTCGTTCAGTGACTCAAAATCTCCCCAATATCCAACCGCGATAAGGGTAATCACCGTACCATCGATTTTTAGCAGTTCCCTGACCCTAACAGGATCGTACCCTGCAACTGGATGTGCCACCAATCCCATCTGTGTTGCTTGAACCAGGAGCATTCCAACGGACATTCCGGTATCGAAGAGAGCGTAGTTCCTGTCGTTTGAAAGTTGGCAGTCAAACTCATCCTTCGTGTAAACCACGATGATAGCTGGAGCGTTTTTCATCCAATAGTTTCCACCCGAGAGCGTTTCATGCAGTTTTTCAAGCGTCTCCTTACTATTAGCCACAATAAACCTCCACGGTTGTTTATTCATACACGAGGGAGCCAAGTGGGCCGCTTCTATCAGTTTTTGGAGAACTTCCTTTGGGATAGGTTTGTTAGAAATTCCTCGATATGCGCGTCTTAGGATTATGCTTTCATTTAATTCTTGGTCTTCTGCAATGATTTTTCTGTATTCTTTCAATACTTCCTGTGCATGACCGACGACGTTAACCTTTACCCATTCTCGTCTTATACGTCCCCATGGATCGACGATGAACGTGGAGCGGATGAGTTTCCCGTCTTTTAGAACACCAAATTTCTCGGCGACCTGTTTTTCTGGATCGGCAAGTAGTTTAACTTTCAAGCCTTTCTTGGATTTAAAATTCGCAATGGTATTGCACGTATCGGGTGAGATGCCTACAATGTTTCCTCCAAATTCATCTATAAGACTTGAAAAATCCAAAGCCTCCATTGTGCATCCTGGCGTGTTCGCTTTTGGATAGAAGTAAACTACGGAGTATTTACCGAGTAAATTCGTCCAATTGAATTCCTTACCTTCCTCATCCATAAGCACGAACTTGGGAATCATTTTACTCATACTTCCAACCCCCTAAAAGCAACGGGTGTTTTATCCGTCATGTAAGGTGCGAGTTGTTCTTCGTACACCGGCCGATTCGGGTTCATGTAGATAACACCAAGTGCAAGTTTTGACGTACCAGTTGCTACTTTGAAGGCCCATTCCCTGTCCCTCGGGTCATAGTTATCTGGCAAGAGATAAGTGTTCTCCCTGTACCACTGGTACGTGTTGACCTTGTTAAATGTGACGCACGGCTGGAGTATATCAACAAGTGCATACCCTTTGTGTTTGATGGCCATCTTGATCAGCTCAACCGTCAGGTTGAAATTACCAGAGAAGCTTCGAGCTACAAACGAAGCATCAAGAGCTACCGCGACGGCTACTGGATTGAATGGATCAACTGGAACTCCGTCAAACTGCAGTGTCGTGACTTGTCCACGTGCAGTTGTTGGTGAAGCCTGTCCTTTAGTTAGCCCGTAAATTTGGTTATCGTGAACTACGTTCGTTATATCCGGATTCTTTCTTATTGTATGAATGAAATGATTGCCTCCCTCACCATAAGTACAGCCATCACCACTCTCCGCAATGACCACGAGTTCGGGATTGACCATCTTTATAGCCACAGCTGCCGGTAACGAACGTCCGTGCAAACCGTTGAACATGTGAGCCCTGACGTACTGTGGCATCTTTGCCGCTTGACCAATTCCCGAAACGATGACCACACGATGTGGAGGTAATTCAAGTTGTGCAAGCGCAGTCTTTAGCTCGTTGATTATACCAAAGTTTCCACAACCTGGACACCATGCAATGTCCGCTCCCGGAATATCGTAGATTTTTGGGTCGAACATATTACTCATCCTCCCTCCGAAGTCTTCCGACCACTCCAAGTATCCTTTCAACAGCTTCCTCCACGGAAAACGGGAAACCGTCGTACTTAAGGATACGCTCGTCGGTGTGGATTCCGAAAACCAATTTCAAAAGGTTCGCAAATTGACCTGTTGCGTTGCCTTCAAAGAAGATAGTTTTCCTCGCCTTTTCAATAAAATCGGTAATCGATGGATGCACAGGGTAAACTTGGGAGAAGTGCAGTAGAGCGATATTCAATTTCAGTTCATCGTTCAGTAGTTCAACGGCCTCTTTTAAAACCAACTGGGTGGATCCCCAAGCAACTAGTAAATATTCGTAGTTTTCCGGGCCAAAGAGTTTGGGAGGAACGCTATCTTCCAACATGTACTTGAGCTTTCTCAGCCTCTTTTCGACCATCCTTTTGCGGACTTGCGCGCTCTCCGTAATGTGGCCGTACTCATCATGTTCATCGCTATCAACTCTCACCAATCCAGTTCCATAACCGGGAATCCCGCGCGGTGAAATTCCACTTTCGGTGATTTCGTACCTACGGTAATTTTCATCAGTTTTAACAACGTAACGCTCAATCTTTGCATCGGGCATGGTTTCCACGTTGTAAAACGAATCAAGGAAGTACTGATCGGTTAAAACAAAAACGGGAATCTGATACTTGTCAGCAATGTTAAAAGCTCTTGCTGTTAGTTCGTAAGCTTCGCACAGGTTTCCCGGTGCATAGATTACCCGCGGGAACTCACCGTGTCCGGCATGGAGAACCAAATTCAAATCGCCTTGTTCGGTTCTTGTCGGAAGCCCCGTTGCAGGACCTGGTCTTTGGCCAAGGTGTACCACAATGGGGGTTTCTATCATGCCGGCTAAGCTTATTGCCTCAGTCATCAATGCAAACCCCCCGCCAGAAGTGGAAACCAACGCACGTGCACCAGCGTACCAAGCTGCGATCGCCATATTCGCGGCAGCAATTTCATCCTCGGCCTGATCGACGAGAATCCCGTACTCTTTCGATAACCTTGAAAGCTCGGTAAATACGGTAGTTGCTGGTGACATTGGGTACGAAGAGATGAAGTTACAGCCCCCAGCTATCGCGCCTCGTGCTACCGCTTCGTAACCTGCCATTAAATAATGCGATTTGACCTCTTGCGACGGAATTAATTCGAATCTCAGTCCGAGAGTTCGACCGATTTCCAAACCCTTCAAGGCTGCGTTAACGTTTGCCTTAACAACGTCCTCGGACTTCCTAGAAAAATAAGCGGTGATATGTTTCACGAGAGCCTCCTCTTGTGCGCCGATGATTCCGGAAAGAACACCGATTGCCACGGAGTTCTCGTAAATCTTGTTTCCAAAACTCTCCGCAATCTCTTCGAAGTTTACCACCAGTGCGTTCCTTTCACCGCGAACGTACTTCTCGTTCCCGAGGATAATCGTTTCGCTTGTTATCCTGTCCCTAAGTCTTTCAAGCGCGTTATCGTTCAGCGGAACAAGGATGTCGATTCTATCCACATAAGCTTTCACCGGACGCTCAGAAATCCTTATGGACGTGGAATTGTTCCCACCACGCACCCTGGACATGTACTCCTTAGTTGCAAAAACATGGAAACCCGAATCTTTCGCAATACGTGTGAACACATGTTCAACCGTCTGTATACCCTGCCCAGCTGCACCGCTGAGCACCATGCACACTTCTCCGTTTTGTTTTCTTCTGAGATTCATCTCAGAACACCTCCATAGAACGTTCGAAAACGACTAGGTTGGCTTCGTAGACCTTGTTGCTCATCATATCCGCCATAGCTCTTAAGTAGTGTTCCTTCAAGACGTTTGGAATAAGCGAATATTTCGCCACCACACCTAAGAGAGCGATATTTTGCATACGCGCATCCGGTAATTCCATCCAAACCCTAAAAACTCGAACGCCGTTACCGTTACAAGCATCTTGAATTTCTTCGCTAGTAACTTCCATTTCTCGTCCAAGTCGGACGGGAAGAGGCTGCCAGGAAGTGTCGTAATAAACCAACGTTCCTCTGGGTTTCAAGTATGACAATCCGCGCAAGGCTTCGTGTCGTTCGAGTGCGATTACCAGATCAACATCACCCGGAATCACCAGGGGAGAATGTACTTCCCCTATCTTTATGTGCGAAGAAACTACTCCACCTCGCTGTGCAAGGCCATGCGTATCCACTCCAAGGACTTTCTGGCCACTGTAGTCAACTGCCCTTGCGATGATTTCACTCAGTAACCCGATTCCTTGCCCTCCAACACCTATCAAGAATATAGAAAAACTCCTCATCTCACATCACCACCACTTACAGGTGAATTCTCAAGTTCAAGGGCACCGGATGGACAAACTACCATGCACGATCCATCGCCGATACACAGATCTCTGTGAACGAATATGCGACCGTCTTCTCCAATTTGGAAGGACGGGCAAGCGAAGTTTGAAACACAAACGCGAGCCAACGTGCACCTGCTTGTTATCCTCAGCTTAGATGCCGTTACGATGCCTTTCTTCCTACGCTCCCTTGTGAATTTCAACATACATGGATGTTTTGCGATCACAACACTGAACTCAGGAGCTTCAAGTGCCGCTCGCAGGTATTCTTCGAGCTTATCCTGCTGGTAAGTATCCACTTCCCAGATGTACTTGACACCGATTGCCTCCAAAAGATTTCTTATCTTTATCTTCTTTCCTGGATGATCCTGATGACCGGTCATTGCCGTTGTCCCGTTTTCCATGATTACTAACGTCAGTTTATGGTTGTTGAAAATCGCGTTTACAATCCCAGGAATGCCGGCGTGGAAGAACGTTGAATCACCGAGGAGTGCGATAACGCGCCTTGAGTTGTTCATTAAGCTTAACCCAGCACCTGTACTCACGGAATGCCCCATCGATAGCAGAACTTGACCTACATTGTAAGGGGGCAAGAAACCGAGCGTATGGCAACCAATATCGGCAACGGAGATATCGCTATCTTTAAGTATCTTGGAAAGCACATAAAAGACCGGCCTGTGTCCACAGCCTGGACACAGCTGTGGTGGACGCTTTACTATTCTGATAGAATCGATGCGTTTTGGAAGGTGCACCAAATCTGGCCACGTCTTTGAGAGTACCTTTGCCACCTTTTCTGGGGTGTACTCACCGATCCAGTCATCTATGTCCAGCTTTCCAAAAATCTTGACGTCCAATCTTTCCTCGAAAGCTATAGCCTTCACGGTTTGTTCAATAAAATCGTCGAGTTCCTCGAGCACCATCACCTGTTCGTGCATCCTTAAGAACTCTGTTATCGCCTTTCGCGGGAGTGGGTAGACCATTCCGAGCCTAAGAATATCAACATCCCCAACCTTCTCTCCTAGCACATCTAAGAGGGATAAAAACGGTAGGCCCGCGGTGATGATACCGCGTTTGTTTTTTGAACCAATCGCGTACGCGAAACGTTCCGAAATTTCGGCCCATTTCCGTAACTTTTCAATTGCTCTTCGTTTCATAACGGGTACGTTTTCAGCTATTGGAATGTAAGGTCCGAAAGATATTGGATCAAAAAGTGCGGGGGGAAGTTGCCTTGGAACGTAAGTCCCAAAATTTACCCTCTGTTTATAATGAGCCGTGTGGGTTGTGAGTCTGACTATTACAGGAGAACGCAAGTCCCTAGAATATTCGACCGCCGCTTTAAACATGTCGTAAACCTCTTGTGCATCCTTCGGTTCAAAAACGGGAGTGTAAGCCATACGTGCGTAATGACGATTATCCTGCTCATTTTGTGAACTGTTTGCACCGGGGTCATCGCCTATAACAATAACCATTCCGCCGGGAATTTCCATCATGCTTAACTGAACGAACGAATCGGCAACAACGTTCATCCCAACACTTTTGAAAAACACACACGATGTTCTACCATTTACCGCCGCACCAAAGGCTACTTCAAGTGCAACCTTCTCGTTGGTTGAAAACTCAAAGTATAAAGGGTTCTTGTCAGAAGGTATACTCAAAATCGCTTCGGCAATCTCTGGTGTTGGTGAACCTGGATAGGAAGTCACAACCTGCACACCACTTTCAATCATCGCTCGAACGAGTGCGTGATTCCCAATGAGTATCTCCGAAAACGGTCCCTTCTCAACTAACAAATCACCTAAACGTTTCACCGCTCTCCCCCCCTTCCGCAAACTTCTCAAAAGACGTTTACTAAACTTAGTCACAACTTAGTTATTTTCAAATTCATTATACGATAAAATCCTGTACTTCGTCTACATTGGGAATTATATCACAAATTATTGCGAAGACATTTTCGGGTTTTCTTTGTGGATTACAAATTGGAAAAATAACGCAAACGAAAGGTGATTTGGAGCGGAAATCATCGAAAGAAGTGTTATTCGATGTACAATCGATGCTTGTGAAATTTTTATCCTTATGGTAAAATAAGAAAGGAAATTATTGACTATTATGGTGGTGTTTAAGAAGGCAGATTATAATCTTAATTTTATTTCGGAGGTGTGGGGCCGATGGTGACTATCTACATCAACGACAAACCGTACCAAGTGCAGGAAGGCAAAACTGTTCTTGAGGTTGCTTGGGAACTCGGTTACAAAATCCCTACCCTTTGTCATCACCCGGAGCTTGAGCCAATAGGAGCTTGTAGGATATGTGTTGTTGAGATCGAAGGTGCAAGGACATTACAACCGGCTTGTACAACAAAAGTTGCCGATGGAATGAAGATAAAGACGAACACCGAACGTGTCGAAAGTGCTGTGAAGTTCAATCTCTCCCTTATTATGGCAAACCATCCTCACGAATGTATGTACTGTGAGGCTGATGGAAGGTGCGAGCTCCAGAAGCTGGTTCACATGTACGATATCCAACCGATATTTGGTGTCAACGTTGCGAAGGAAAAAGAAATAGATATTAGTAGTCCATCCATTAACCGCGATCTTTCGAAGTGTATTAAATGCCAGAGATGTGTGCGTGTGTGTAGTGAAATCCAGGGAATGAACATATATTCAATGGTTGAGCGTGGCTACGAGACGCTTCCGGAGACTGAATTCGGTATTCCGGTTTATGAAACAAACTGTATCAGCTGCGGACAGTGTGCGTACTTGTGTCCGGTCGGTGCTATCTATGAAACGCCGGATTGGAAAAAAGTTTGGAAGATGCTCAACAACAAGGAACCCGGCAAAGTTTACGTGGCGCAAACGGCCCCATCTGTTAGAGTGACTATTGGAGAAGAATTTGGCATGGAACCTGGAACGGTTAGCACTGGTAAGATGGTAGCGGCGTTGAGAAGGCTCGGATTCGATTACGTTTTTGACACAAATTTCGGCGCCGACTTAACGATAATGGAGGAAGGCTACGAGCTTATTCACAGGCTCCAAGAGGGTGGTAGATTCCCAATGTTCACTTCCTGTTGTCCAGGTTGGGTGAACGAGATGGAGAAAGAATGGCCGGAACTTCGAGAACACCTCTCAACAGCAAAATCACCGCAACAGATGATGAGCAGTGTTGTCAAGACGTATTTTGCGCAAAAGATTGGCGTGAAACCTGAGGATATCGTGATGGTTTCGGTGATGCCATGTACAGCGAAGAAGGATGAAATCACCAGACCACAGCAATTGGTTGATGGAATAAAGGTGACCGACTACGTCATCACAACAAGAGAACTCGGAAAACTCATCAAACTCAAAGGCATACCGTTTGTGAATTTGCCAGAAGAACAGTACGACAGTCCACTTGGTACATCAACCGGCGCGGCCGCGCTCTTCGGTGTTACCGGTGGTGTTATGGAGGCTGCGCTGAGAACCGCGTATGAAGTGTTGACTGGCCAGAGACTCGCAAAGCTTGTCTTTGAACCGGTACGTGGTCTTGATGGAATAAGGGAAGCGGAGATTGATATCAATGGGAGAAAATTGAAAGTTGCCATCGCACACGGTATGGCCAACGTTAAGAAGCTACTCAGAGAAATGAAAGAAGGTAAAAGGTATTACGACTTCGTTGAGATCATGGCCTGTATGGGCGGTTGTATCGGTGGTGGCGGACAGCCGAAGAACCTCGACCCAGACATCCTTAAGAAGCGCGCAGCTGCGATTTACAGCATCGACGAAATGAGTGTACTCAGAAGGTCGCACGAGAACCCAGATATCATAAAACTCTACGAGGAGTTCCTAGGAAAGCCGAACAGCCACATTGCTCACCATCTGCTCCATACGCATTACACCGACAGGTCGAAAGCGGTACGCAAGGCTCAGAAGACCGTGAGTTAATCCGCCTTACTGAGGTTTGAACTATCAATGTCCCCCCTCAAGGGGGGATTTTTAGTTTGTATTTTACCAAGCTCGTTCACAGGTAGGGTGGGATGATGAAAACGGAACCAAAGGCGATTCTCAGAGGAGTTGTTGATGAAATAATAAAGGAATGCGACCCATACACTTGCGTTCGTGAGTCTATTGAAAAACTGGCTAAACTAAAGAATTTTGAGCAAATGATTCTTATTGCAATCGGAAAAGCCGCTTGGAGGATGGCAAAGGCTGCAAAGGACAGTTTGAGGGAACGTATAAAAACGGGTATAGTTGTCACCAAATACGGCCACTCTGAAGGTAATCTGGATGGTGTTGAAATTTTTGAAGCTGGTCATCCTATCCCAGATGAAAATTCGTTGAGGGCCACGAAAAAGATTCTGGAGATCACGAGTAATCTTTCGGAAAAAGATTTGGTACTTTTCTTAGTTTCAGGCGGTGGTTCTTCGCTTTTTGAGTTGCCTCAGGATGGGGTTGGAATCGAAGACATTCAAAAATTAACGGTACAGTTGTTAAAAAGCGGTGCAGGTATTGTTGAAATTAACTCCATAAGAAAACGACTTTCCAAAGTCAAAGGTGGGAGATTTGCCCAGCATGTTTATCCTGCAAGGATAGTTTCACTCGTTCTTTCGGATGTTCTGGGAGATCGTCTCGATACGATAGCATCTGGACCTGCGTATCCAGACGGTACCACAACGGACCAGGTACTGGAAATCCTTGAGAGGTATGATGTAGAGATTTCAGCTCAACTCTTAAACGTGCTTCTGCAGGAGACAACAAAAGAGTTGTCGAACGTTGAGACTTACATTGTTGGAAACGTGCAAAAGGCCTGCGAAGTGGCACGTAATTCTCTTGAAAGATTCGGATTCAACGTAATTGTCCTAACAACGCAGCTTTCATGTGAGGCACGGGAAGCTGGAAGATTCTTTGCTGCGATTGCCAAGGAGATTAGTAATTACGATCGTCCCATTAAAAAGCCTGCAGCGGTGATTGCCGGTGGAGAAACGGTGGTACATGTGACTGGCAGCGGTAATGGTGGAAGAAACCAAGAACTTGCCCTCGCGTTTGCTATAGAAGTGGACGGTATGAAAGGCGTGACTCTCTGCTCGTTTGGAACCGATGGAACAGACGGGCCAACGGATGCGGCCGGTGGTATTGTCGATGGGGACACATGCGAAAAGATAAGAAAAACTGGATACTCGCCCCAGCAGTTGCTTGACAACAACGATTCTCACACCGCTCTCAAACTTGCTGGTGATCTCTTGGTAACCGGCCCCACTGGAACAAACGTGAACGATATTATGATGTTGATTGTTGAATGAAAAAGCCACAACCACGACGGTTGTGGCTTTAATTCCCGATGGTTTATTTAAAGGTGTATCGGCTTGTCCACTATACCTTCGAGGGCCCCAAGTGTCGTCTCGCTCAAAGTTGGATGTGGATGTATTGATTCCTCAAGTTGATGAGCCGTTAACTTGTTTCTCACGGCGATGACACCCTCCATAATGAGCTCTGTCGCGTGGGGAGAGACAATCGTAACTCCAAGCACCACATCGCTGGCTCTATCGGCAATTACCTTCACGAATCCAAGATTTTCGAGCATTGTCCTAGCTCTTCCATTTGCCGACAAAGGAAATTTAAAAACCTTGACCTCCTCTTGATTGGTGTCTTTCTCCCGCAGACCGACAGCAGCTACTTCCGGGTTCGTAAAGACGATTGACGGGACCGCCGAATAATCCATGTGTGCTTCGATGCCAGCGATGTTCTTTGCTGCGACCACACCTTCGTAAGCTGCAACGTGTGCGAGCATAATCTGTCCCCTGATATCGCCGATTGCATACACGCCTTCGATGTTTGTTCGCATCCTCGTATCGGTTTTAACTCCCCTGTCAATTTCCACACCCAGCGCTCGGACATCGTCTGTTATATTTGGTTTTCGTCCCACGGCTAAGAGTACCTTTTCTGCGCTCAGGGTGGTTTCTGTGCCTTTTTCGTTAACGAAAACTACAGTGTAACCTTCCTCCGTCTTCTTTATCGATGTAACCTTACTCTTTTCGTAAATTGTAACCCCTTTTCGTACAAAAGATTTCTTCAATTCTTCCGCAACATCCGCATCTTCGGAAGGCAATATATGGTCAGCTAACTCGATAATGGTCACCTTCGTATCGAGCGCGCTGAAGAACGTTGCAAACTCAACGCCGATAACCCCACCACCGATGATAAGCAAGCTCTTCGGTACGCTCTGCATCGTAAAAATATCGTTGCTTGTCCAAATTCCTTCGACTTCGTTGAAGGGTGGAAAGATAACCGGTACCGAACCGTGAGCAAGAACAATGTTTCGAGCCTCGATGATCTGCCCGGTTTCTTTTATCTGTATCTTTCCCTTTTCAAGAATTTCTGCGGTGCCTTTAAGAAACTCAACATCGTTCTTTTTGAGTAAATACTCTATTCCCTTTCTCGACATCATTACGCTCTTTTGTGCATGTGCCATGATTTTTTGGAAATCGTAGCCTTCGACTATCAATTTCACCCCAAGCTTATCGGCCTTTTCTTTTGCCTCGCTGAGTAAATGCGTTGCTGTTAGAAGTGCCTTTGTCGGGATGCACCCCCAGTTTGTGCACGTTCCTCCAAGTTGGTCTTTCTCGATCAAAGCAACTTTCTTTCCGTAATGCGCCAACTTAATGGCGCACACGTAACCTCCAGGTCCTCCTCCAATTACGGCTGCGTCGTACATATCAAAATTACACCTCCTAAAAGTCAAGGTTCATTGTGGTTCGTTCGTAAAACAATTATACCAAAGCTTTATCGTACGCACCATCCTGTTTGTCACGCCCCATCTGTCATTTCTTCGGTTCTCCCTCAAGAACGTCGATTAGATACCTTGATCAAGCTCATCAGTCTGTTATTGTCATACACCTCAAGTTACTTTGAAATATTCTGCTTAAAATTCCCCTTCATCCGTCTCTGAGCTTGTAAACTTTCCTACGCGTGCGCGTTGTTAATTTTCTC
>JAUQPP010000057.1 GCA_030550315.1 Thermotogota bacterium
GGCTTTGATAAACGTGTTTATTCGGTAATTTCAAAAATCTCGACCGGCGATACTAAAAAAGTTGCTATTTTCTCAACTTCGGCTGACCCAAACGGGATAAGGTATCACAAAAGAATAAAAAGATTTTTGGAATCAAAGAACTTCGAAATTTTGGGCGAATATAATTGCCCAGGAGAATTCAGTTTTTGGTTTTTCAAACGTTTTATCCTAAACAATGGTCGGCCAGACTTATCCGATCTAAATAGAGCCCGTGATTTCGCATTATCAGTATTCAACAAAGCCACGCAGGGGAGTTTATCCTCTTGAGGTTTCCTACGCTAAAACCGAAAGCTAGCAAGTTGTTTAAGTTACAAAGAAACGTTCTGTCCTGCCTACGGGGATAATGAATAACAAATCAAAAATCCTCAATCCATATAGACATCGCGATAACACGCTTTGGAAACTCGATGAAGAAGCTCAAAGAGACACTCGAGACCCCATGAGCACATTAAAAGGAAACAGCAAGCAAATAGGACAAATTGAAAAACCAGGAAAGTACTCCAAGATATCGCATCACCACGCATGAGACTGGTGAAAAGAGGAAAAAGGTAGGCCCAAACGAGCCTACCTTTTTTCCTTTCGTCTGCCATTCCACATGTTCAACTGTCCTGCTTGGCGTTATAGTTCTTTAAAAACATATAGGTAACGAAGAAAACCATGAGTGAAACGATCAGACCAGCGTACGGACTGTGCAATACACCCGCAACAAAGTATCCCACGGCTGAAACAAGCATCACGAAAACTGCGTATGGTATTTGTGTTGCAACATGTTCAAGATGTGGACAGCCTGCTCCTGTGGAAGAGAGTATCGTCGTATCGGAAATCGGCGAGCAGTGGTCTCCGAAAATCGCTCCACCAACCGTCGCACCAATGGAGATAAGTGCCGAATTTAGAACATTAACGCCGAACTTCTCAGCCAGAGCAACGGCGATGGGCATTGTGATGGGAATCATTATCGAAAACGTTCCCCAGCTCGTTCCTGTAGCAAAAGAAATAGCAGCCGAAATGAGAAACACAACCACGGGAAGAAGCCAAAGTGGGAATCCACCGGCAACAACAACCTCCGACAGGAACTTCGAAAGCCCAAGCCCACCTTCCTGGGCATTCGTCTTTATGATACCACCCATCGTCCATGCTAATGTTAATATGACAAGCGCCGGCACCATCGACTTGATACCGCTTATGATTGCATCACCAACTTTTTGAATTGAGAGCAACCTGCGGAACATGAAGTAGATTGATGATATAACCAGAGTGAAGAGCACAGCGTAAAAAAGTGCCTTTGACGCATCGGTGTTGTTGAATGCATCCTTGAGGCTCATCGATTTAACAGCTTCAGAGAAAGTTTTGATGTTTTCACCGTCTATGCTTCCAAGGTAAGTTGTAACTGGGAAAAAGATAACGGCCAGGCCAACCAGCACCAAAATTGGGAAGACCATGTCTATCGCACGTGCTCTTTCCTTAACAACGATTTCTTCCTTAATCTCTCCGGCTGGTTGACCGTAATCGGGATTGTAAAGTCCTAAACCATTGATTGCCCTATCTTCGCTCTTTTTCATGGGACCGAAATCACCAAATATTATACTCTGTAGAACCATCAGAATAGCCAGCAGAGCGTACAAGTTTATCGGTATAAGAAGGATGAAGAATGTGAATTCACTCACACCGAGTTTTTCAAATCCGTCGGATTTTCCGATTATACTCATAACAGTAACTACCCAACTCGATATCGGTGCAAGAACACTAACAGGCGCAGCTGTTGAGTCCAAGATATAAGCAAGTTTCGCCCTTGAAACTTTTTGCTCGTCGGTAACCGGTCTCATAACTGTACCAATCGTCAGCGAGTTGAAATAGTCGTCGATAAATATGAAAAGTCCAAAGAGCCACGTTACAATCTGAATACCTTTTCTACTTCTTACCTTCGATGCCATCCATTTACCAAACGCTGCAGCAGCACCAGTTGCTTGAACAAGCCCAACAAACGCACCAAGAAGCGCACAAAAGAGAATAATTCTAATGTTCCACCCGTCGTTCAAAGAATTGGCTATGCCATCCGTTGCACCAATCAACGCCATAACGGGGTTCCAGTTGTTGACGATGAGATAGCCGACGAACACTCCGGAAAATAGTGAGAATATAACCTCTTTGGTCAGCAATGCTAAAACAACCGTTAGTACAGGAGGAAGTAAACTTAACCAACCGTAGTGCTCCATGAAGACACCCCCTTCAATAATGTGGCCACCCTTTTGATTGAATTATACCACACACCACAGCTCGTGAATTCAAAAAGTTAAAGAAGGACACCCAAATTTCAGCACTTTACTTAATTCACCAAGTATGGTAAAATACAATTAGTAGAAACTAAGTACTGTCAAGATAGAGGAGGTTTTGAAGATGATTCTGAAAGTGGAGAACCTCAAAGCAAAGATAGTCGGAGAAGAGAAATTGATATTGAAAGGTGTGGAACTTGAGATTGCAGAAGGCGAAGCTCACGTAATTATGGGACCAAACGGCTCTGGAAAGTCAACACTCGCAAACGTGATCATGGGTAATCCGAAGTACGAAGTTGTCGACGGAGATATACGTTTTCTTGGGGAATCGATATTAAACCTACGTACGGACGAAAGAGCTCAGAGAGGCATCATGTTGACGTTTCAAAACCCATATGAAATCGAAGGTGTAAAATTTGATCAACTGCTCCTCACCGCGTATAGAAAGCTTCACGGTGAGGATAAAACGTTCTTCCAGTTGCACAGTGAGTTGAAGAGTATCGTTTCAGAAATTGGGTTACCAGTCGAGTTTCTTGAAAGATTCGTGAATTTAGGGTTCTCTGGTGGTGAGCGAAAGAAAGGAGAAATCGTCCAAGCTCGGTTTCTCAAACCAAAGCTGCTAATCCTCGACGAGATAGACTCTGGACTTGACGTTGATGCGCTGAGGCTAGTGGCAAACCAAATAAACGAGATTAAGCGTGCCGGAACTTCTTTACTCGTAATAACACATTACTCAAGAATTTTGAATTTCCTGGATGTTGACAGGGTTCATGTTTACATCGATGGGCGTATTGCTTTGTCGGGTGACAAAAACTTGGCTTACAAGGTAGAGGCAGATGGGTACTCAATTGCGAGGTGATAGTATGGAACTCCAAAAGCTGCTATATGAACTGAAGAAACGAGAGGAGTTTGATATAAAAGTCAACGCAAAGCCGGCGATAAAGTTACCAGCCGGATTGAACAAGAAACTCGTCTACGAAATTTCCAAAGCAAAGGGTGAACCTGATTGGATGACTCAGCACAGGCTTCGTTCGTTTGAAATCTTTGAAAAATGGCACGATCCCACGTGGGGAGTTGACAGAAGCGAATTGGAACTTTCCAAGATAGTTCCGTACATTAAGCCAGACGCAAAAAAGACAAATACATGGGATGAGGTACCAGAAGAGATAAAGCAAGCCTTCGAAAAGCTTGGAATTCCGGAAGCGGAGCGCAAGTACTTGGCTGGGGTAGGAGCTCAATTCGACTCCGAGATGGTTTACAAAAATATCAAAGAAGAACTGAAAAAGCTTGGAGTCATATTCACCGACATTGAAACGGCAGTCAGGGAGTACCCGGATTTGTTAAGAGAATATTTCATGAAACTCGTACCACCAACGGACAACCGCTATGCTGCATTGCATGGTGCACTCTGGAGTGGTGGTACTTTTCTATACGTACCTAAAGGTGTTAAGGTTCCGCTCCCGCTTCAATCCTACTTTTTGTTTGGTAATCCTGGTGGTGGCCAGTTCGAACACACTGTCATCATCGCCGATGAGGGTAGCGAAGTTACTTACATCGAAGGATGTACCGCTCCAAAGTACGATATAGTAAACCTACACATCGGAACCGTAGAGGTTTACGTCAAACGCGGAGCAAGACTAAAATACCTGACCATGCAGAACTGGAGCAAGAACATGTTCAACTTGGAAATCAAGCGAGCGATCGCGGAAGAGGATGCCGTAATGACTTGGGTTTCCGGCTCGTTTGGTAGCTACAAGACTATGGTTTATCCAGCGACGATTCTGAAGGGTGATAACTCGGTTTCAGAAAACGTATCAATCTCCTTCGCAGGACCAGGACAACACATAGATACAGGTTCTAAGGTCATTCACATTGGGAGAAACACCCGTTCAACGGTCGATGCCAGGAGTATTAGCATTGGTGGTGGCTGGTCCTTCTATCGCGGGCTGCTGAAAATAACGGAAAGTGCGAAAGGTTCAAAGGCAACGGTTAGTTGCACGGGACTTATGATTGATAACAAATCTAAAAGTGACACAGTACCAATCATCGAAGTTCACAACTCCGATTCAGACGTAGGTCACGAAGCGAAGATAGGTAGGATTAAGGATGAACAAATATTTTATCTCATGAGCCGGGGATTGAGTGAACTGGAGGCAAAGAGCCTCATTGTTAAAGGGTTCATACAACCGGTTGTACAGGAGCTTCCGTTTGAATACGCAATAGAACTGAACAGATTGGTCGAGATGGAAGTAGAATCTTCAATAGGTTAACCTCCGATCCCGGGGACAGAGAAAGGGTGATTCGATGTTAATGGAAAAAACCTTGAGATTGCAACATGGCTCCATGAAGGCAATAGTTCCACCGAGGAAGACTGTGGAGATAAAAGACTATAGTATCGAGAACTTTAAACCAAGTGGTAACAACTTGCTGGATGAGTGGCGGATTAAGAGACTTTCCGAGTACGCGACTTTACAGTTCCCATACTGGAAACGCACAGGTTTAAAGCGGCTACTGTTGCCTAACATATCACACTACAAAGGGCCGGAAAATCTTGACGAGCTCGGTATCAAGGTTATCGACTCACTGGATTTTGAAGGTTCGGACAGAAAATTCGTTCTGCTAGCCGATATTTTCTCACTGAGTGGAAGGTACTTTGTCCACTCAGGAGTAAAGACTCTGATATTGGAAGATTTTGATTCGATAGATAACTCTCTTGTCATTGTGGAGAATGGAACACTCAACTTGGTACGCATCGTAAAAAGAGCATTGTTCGTTGGGAATTTGAGAATACTTTTAAAACCGGGAGCTGAGCTGAAGTTGTACAATCTGTACATCGGTAGAGGGATGGATGAAAGTTCACCACTTATATCGAACGTTTTCGTTGAAGCCCAAGAAGGCTCCAAATTGCTGGTTCGGGACTTTTACTTTGGTGGGACGATAAATGCAGGGTACTTCGGTTTAAGAATAAATGGTGAGAACGCCCACAGTGACATTAGACCTTACTACCTCGGGGTTGGCAGGAATGTTATCGACATACTTTACCTAGTAAGGTTTTACGCCGGTAACAGTTACAGCAACGTTGACGCAAAAGGCGTACTCATGGATACGTCAAAGCTTATCTTCCGTGGTATAATGGATATTACCAGCGGTTGCAAAGAAGCGGAAGCTCATCAGAGCAATCACGCTTTACTTCTTTCCGAAAGGGCCAAAGTTGAAGCTATACCAAGTCTCATGGTCGATGAACATGAAGTTGTGGCATCGCACGCTGCAAGTAGTGCTCCTGTCGATGAACAGACGGTTTTCTACCTAATGTCCAGAGGTATACCGAAGGACGAAGCTATTCGGATGATTGTGAAGGGTATTTTCGAAACCTTAAAAGATGAGCTGAACAATTTGGACGAATCGTTGAAACTGGGAGGCTTGATTGAAGATGCGCTCGGGAGTGTGGTCGGATAAAGAATGGGAGTGTATTAAGAGCGAGATACCTGTCCTTGATAGGACTGTTAACGGTAAGAGGCTTGTTTACTTAGATAATGCAGCAAGTACGCTGAAAGCTAAGTCCGTCATCGACAAGATGGCGGACTTTTATCTTTACCACTATTCAAACATCCATCGTGCTGTACACACATTAGCTTCCGAAGCAACGATGGCCTACGAACAAGCCCGTGAAAAAATTGGACGCTTTCTTAATGCGCAACTAGGGGAAGTAGTTTTCACCAGCGGGACGACGATGGGTATCAACCTTTTAGTCAATTCTTTTGTACGAAGTGGGCTTTTAAGGGAAGGAGATGTCGTTCTACTCACGCAGGTGGAGCACCACGCCAACCTCGTACCATGGCTCAGAGCTTCGAAATTCCACGGTTTTAGAATTGAGTACATCCAAGCAGACGAAAAGGGTGTTATCTTGAAAGAGGCGATAGAAAAGGCTACGTCGGTTAAACCAAAGGTTGTTTCAATAACAGCACAATCGAATGTCACAGGCCAGGAATTACCCTTGAATTTTGTAAGAGAGGCCTTTCCAAACGCGATACTGATAATTGACGGTGCACAGCTCATCCCCCACAAAAAAATAGACGTAAAGGCTTTAGACATCGACTTTTTAGTTTTTTCTGCCCACAAAATGTTGGGACCGACCGGTGTGGGTGTACTGTACGGCAAAAGAGAACTTTTGGAAAGGATGGAACCGTTTCTCTATGGTGGGGAAATGATTGACAGGGTCACTTTCGAAGACGCAACCTTCAACGTGCCGCCTTATAAATTCGAAGCAGGAACCCCACACATTGCCGGGGTGGTAGGATTCGGTTATACACTGGAACTGCTCGAAAACTTGGATTTGGAGAAGATTGAGAAGCAAGTTGAAATCCTAAGTAGGTACCTGATAGATAGCCTTTCAAGGCTCGATTTCCTCGAGCTTTACGGCCCTCTTGATGATTCACACCGCTCGCTGGTTTCGTTCAACGTTCAGGGGGTTCATCCTCACGATGTCTCACACGTTTTAGACCAGATGTTTGGAGTTGCCACACGAAGCGGACATCACTGTGCTCAACCGTTAATGAGCATACTAAAACGTGGCTCCAAGATTGACTTCCCAAATTCAACGGTAAGAGCTAGCGTTTACTTTTACAACACGTTCGATGATATAGACACTTTAGTAGAAGGTCTCAAATTTGTGAGAAAGATGTTTAGTGAATAGAATTTCAGCTGGTTCATAAAGTTGGAGGTGTTCGGAAGTGATCTACTCCGAATTCATAATGGATTATTCAAAGCTCAAGAAGTTCGTAGGAAAGATCGAAAATGCCACTAAAGTCGAGGAGGGGAAAAACCTGTCGTGCGGTGATGAGGTGACTTTGTACCTGCTTCTGGATGGAAATCGGATCGTTGACGCAAAATTCGAAGGTCACGGTTGCACGATTAGTCAAGCATCCACGAATGTTATGATTGAGCAAATCATTGGAAAGACGAAAGAAGAAGCTCTGGAATTGCTTAGAAATGCTGAGAACATGATTCTTGGCAAAGAGTTCAATGAAAAACTTCTTGGTCCTATTCTGAACTTTTACGATGTTAAGAACTATCCGATGAGAGTAAAATGCTTCCTGCTACCGTGGAAGACATTGGAAATGGCACTTAAGTAGCAAATTTTTGGATGTTTTAGGTTGAAAAACAAATGCCGCGGGCTGTCAAAACCCGCGGCATTTGTAACAATACGTAATCATTTTATTTTAACAGGAATGAGGATTGCGTACCTTGTACCCGGTACGTAAGACTTCAATATCTCCTCTTGTTTGTAACCTTCTGGAACGATGATATCCAAAACAAACGGCGCGTGGTCTTTCGAATCCGTCGGATAACCGCCGAGCGTCCATTGTGAAGCATTCGCAGTCACCGGCCTTATGTGATCCGTTCCATAACCATCCTGACTCATGGATAGAATGTATGCATTGATACCTGCTTTAACTTCCAGGTACTTCTTAAAGATAATAACGTGGATTGTCTTATCGCCAACATCAGCTTCGTAGCTAATTGCATCAGGAATTTCCTTACCATCAGACGTTGCAAAGACTTGCCCGTAGTCGGGCCAACCGGCAATCTTGATAAAGTAATCCCACGGTTCCTTGAACTCTACGCGCGCCCCTTCTTTGTAAGTGTCAGTCCTACCACCGGGTTTTGTATCCAGGTAAATGTTAATAAGCTGATGCGAAAAGCCTTTCGGTGCACCCCACGGATTGGTCATCTCGGCAAACTTTATACTGAAGATGTAAGCTTCATCGTTTTCAAGTACCGTAACCTCGACAATATCCCAAAGCCCTTTGTATGGAGCAAACGCGGGATCTTTTGGATACGTGTACGTACCAAAGCCGTAATCGTCTCCAACTTTATCACTGAACTTTGCGATTACATTACCAGAAATCAACGTCGGAGCTTTGACCGTTATCAGTCCCTCAGATGGCACGATAGCTACGTCTTTTCCTTCCAAACTTACGACTACAAAGATGTTGAATTCATCGCCACTCTTTATTCCGAGTATATCGTAGGGTACTTCCATTTCCACCACGTCGTCCACTGCGGTCCTGAAAACGTTTGCCTGCAATAACCAACTGTCATCGCCAGCGGACGCGAAGAAAGAACCTCGTTTCCGTGCCTGCCAAGTCTTCATGTTTATTGAAAATCTGAACGCTATTTCTTTTGGAAGTACAGTTTTGCTGAAAGTTGACCTATTTGGCGTAAGCATGCGTGGAGCATTGGCATAAACTTCAATAAGTACGTTTTGATTGATGTAGTCTCTGGCAGGTTTATCAAGGGAAATCGCCACGTACGCGGCGGTTGAAGTGCGAGCTATGTAGACTTCTTTAAGTACATCGTCCCCAACAAACGAAACTGCAGCCTTTTCCTTCTCAGAGAGCTTCCCATCTATCTCGTATTCGACTGCGCCGATGTTCTTTTCCTTTACATCAACAACTATCTTTTTTTCTTCCTCTTGGACTTCAACGTGCGGCGCTCCGACTTTCAAAATTCCGCTCTCTTTGTAGACTTCAAATACTCCGTTCTTCCCTCCGAATCCGTCATCAACGTATGCGGGTGCGTTGGGGTCTACTACCCACTCTTTACCGTCGACAACGAATTTGTACTGGTAGATTCCGGGTGTTAATTCAAGGACTGCTTCCCACCATCCTTCACCGGAGCTGTAACATTCGTGCGTATTTGTGCTCCAGTTATTGAAGTTACCAGCAATGAAAACATAACGAGCCTTGGGGTTGTAGTACCTAATTACAACGTATGTGTTGTCTTCGACATAGATGTTTTCTATCCTATCAGGGTTTACTTCGAGCTTCCCTTCAAGCTTCGGAGCTGGTGCAAGAATGACCAACTTCCCGTCACGCAACGCCAGCGTAAATACTCCGTTCTTCCCACCAAAGCCGTCGTCGGTGTAACCAGGTGCCTCGGGATCTTCTTTCCACATCTTTCCTCCGTTGATAACGTATTTGTACTGGTAAGTTCCCGGCTTAAGCTCAAGAACCGTTTTCCATGTATCTCCCTCCCTAATCATAGGATTTGCCGTTGTGGACCAGTTGTTAAAAGTTCCAGCAAGATGGACAGTTTGGGCGTCCTTCCAGGTGAACGTGAAAACTACTTTGCCATCCTCCACCCTGACGGCACCAAGCATTACAGTAGTAGCCAACATCAGAACAAACCCGAGAAGCCTTTTCAAAACCCCCAGCATCCTCAGCACCTCCCTGCTGTAGAATTCTGAGATACGTTGTTAGAGTACCAAATGATATTTTATACTAGCAAGGTGCCTAGTATATACTAATTTTGGAAACTTTCCAAGTCCTCACTGAACTAAAACGGTTATCCCAAATACATGAACATTTATTTCACTAGGTAAAACAATCTCGAAAACCTCACCTTCAAAAGGAATCTCCACCACCTTCAAACCACATTCGATATAGTGACGCTCTCCGGAGGAAATGTAGCGATAACTGAATTTTAAATCAAACGGTGGACGGCACCAGTCTGTAATCCTAATCTCATACACGACGCCAGAAACGTTAAGTTTCACTACGTAATCCCCATGGTTTGCAGCAACAAGCAAATAAACGCGTTTAGCGACTACCGGTTCAGAAAACACCAACCTTTGTCCATTGCACCGAACATTGTCAAACCCTTCTATCGTGACTAAAAACGGAACCCCGCGAATAACTTGGATACCTTCAGAAACTTCTTCCGAGGGAAAATACGCTCCGATGACCCCCCCAAGATTGTCGAAATTCCCAGGTTTGTGTGGGTTTGCAAATCCGTCGTTGTTGAAAAGCGTCGTCAGATCCAGCGTTAGGAAACCATCAGTTCGTTTACCAGAGACGGCGTACTGGTGACCAACGATGTTTTCTTTATCCTGGAAAAACGTTCCGTCAATTACAACAAGCTCAGATGATTCTAAGTCATAGTACACTGTTGTCTCGTGGGTTTTAAAACGATAACTCGCACCTACCTTTATTGGGACAAAGACCAGCTGGTCAAATCTGCACGAATCGGAAAACGCAATT
>JAUQPP010000058.1 GCA_030550315.1 Thermotogota bacterium
TTTCAATCTTAAAAATCCTCAATTTTTTCATGATTTGTCCAACGTAAAACTCCTTAGATGAATCGTTCAGCAACTTCAACATATCAATATGAAGAATAAAACCCAGTAACTTACCCCAGTTGTTTATCAATCTTTTTAAATACTCCGACTCTTCTTTTAGCGCTAGTGCAACCAATTCTTCGTAACTTCCCCCTTTAAACCACTTGGAAAGTAAAAATGCTTCTCTAAGTCCTTCCTCCACTTCATCAACGACTCCTGAAAGGAAATAACCTTCTTTTGTTCGAACTTTAACGTTTGACGGAAGCAAATGTACGTCAAGATTTTCTCCTTCAAAGTCAGTGTTGACCACACCGAATGTTACGTTTGACAAGCTGTACCTTGAGAGCTCTCGTTCTTCAACACTCTTATATTTTACCACCAAGATACGGAACTTTCTCAATCCAATTTTAAGGTGGGGAACAATGTTCTTGATTGCATCCGGATAGACATTCATTTTCAACACTTGATGGATTAAATGCTCTTTTGTCAAAGTTTGTAACATCGTATCGAATTCGTCCGCGGTGTATTCAATCAGAAGTGTCTCTTCACCAATTTTGTACGGTACAATGGAGTACACTTTCCCGCCGATAGAGAATTCTACCGGCACGTTCGAACTAAGCGAAAGTAGAGCATACCCCTTCTTTTCCGTCTCCATTGTTTCAACGTTCAGATGGATCTTCACCACTTCTCACTCTCCTACTAAAAACACACCCGCAGTAATTTTGCCTATAAATACCAAGCATCTTTACGAGCCTCTGTGCATCGTTGTACGTTGGTCCTTTTCTGTAAACGTTCGGTAAGTATATTACGCCAACTTGTGATGCAACTTTCTGACCGACGTTGTTGATTAATGTAAAGTCCTTTTTTGGCGAAGCAGTTAATGTTGTTGAAAATGAAGCATACCCAAGTTCCTTTGCAGCTAACGCTGCTTTACGCAACCTAAGCTCAAAACAAACCTCGCAACGCTTTCCCCCTTCTGCTTCTGCTTCTAAACCTTGCACGGCCCCGAAGAATCTTTGTGGATCGTACTCGACTTCTATAACGTCGAGATTAAAGAGTTGGGCTACTTTCAGCACTTCGAGCTTGCGTTTTTCGTATTCCTCTTTCGGATGGATATTTGGATTGTAGAAGTAAACGTCTCCTCTTGCACCAGCCAGGTACGCAATAACCAGATCCGGAGCACAGCAAACGTGAAGCAAATGGCATTTCAAGTTACACACCTCAAACTTGCCGAAGAAATTCTTTAAAAGATTTTCTTTGAATCAAGCAGCAAAGTCACGGGACCGTTGTTGTGAATTTCAACAAGCATATGTGCCGCAAAGATGCCGGTTTCCACGTGAATACCGTGCCTCTTAACTTCTTCGATGAAAGCTTCGTACAATTCCTTTGCCACATTAGGTGGTGCACTATCGCTGTACGAAGGCCTGCGCCCACGTCTGCAGTCGCCGTAGAGTGTAAATTGTGATACGACGAGCATCTGACCTCCAACATCCAAGAGTGAGAGGTTCATTTTTCCTTGACCATCGTCGAAGACACGCAGATTGACTATTTTCTCAGCAAGGTATTTCACATCGTCAATGTTGTCATCTTTTCCAACTCCCAGCAGAACCAAAACTCCACGTTCTATCTGCCCCACAACATGGCCATCCACACGCACGGCAGCTTTGTCCACTCGCTGAACAACAGCCCTCATCAGACGCGCACCACCTTTCTAACACCCGGTAGTCCTGTGAAGAAATTCATCATATTTTCCAGTTCTTCAAGGGATTTAACAGCCACGGTCACTGAGATGATTACATAGTCGTAAGAAATCTCGACGAATTTGAAGTTTTTCAGTTCGTATTTTCGCTCCATAGCCTTAGAGAGTATATCAGGTACCCTTTCTTTTCTGTCAAGCTCCATTTTTAAATCAACGCTAAACTGCATTGCAAGGTCTGCACGCCAGAGGGCTGGAAACTTTCGATCATTGCCCAGCCCTAAAACATTCTGACAATTAGAACGGTGAATCGTCACTCCCCGTTTGCTTGATACAGCAACGATTTTGTCACCCGGTATTGGATGACAACACTTGGCAAAATGTATATCAAGCGAGTCAATGCCGTCAACGAGGACAAGCGAAGAGGAAGATTTTTTCTGATTTCGCTGTTGCTTCTTCTTGGGTATTTCTTTAATACCGAGAATAACGAGCAATTCATTTTGCGTTATCGTTCGGTCTCCCAAACGCGTTATGAACTCTTCTTCATCAATCTGATGAGACTGTAAATATCTTTTTATTTCATCCCGTTGCAACAATTCATCAATGGAAGTGTTCAAGCGCTTAGCTACCTGTCTGAGAACGTCTTTTCCCTGTTCGATGAGCTTCTCTCTCTCTTTCTCTTTGAAAAATCTTTTTATCTTTGCCTTAGTCCTCGGACTCTTTGCATACCTTAGCCAGTCCAGACTCGGGCCTGGAGATGACTTGTTCACAATTATCTCAACGACGTCCCCGTTGTTGAGTTGGTAATCTATCGGCACAATTTTGCCGTTCACTCTGGCACCTGCATAGTGGTGACCGATTTCGGTGTGGATCGCGTAAGCGAAATCTATCGGGGTTGCACCATAGGGAAGGTGAACGATCTCGCCCTTTGGCGTGAGAACGAATACTTCCGACATCTGGAGTTCTTTCTTCAAATCATCCACGCTTGCGAGCCCTTGAGCAAGTTCTTTGCGCCATTCTGAGATTCGTAAGATCCACTTTTGTTTGACATCTACCTTGCCCTCTCCTTCTTTGTAAGCCCAATGAGCAATAAGACCGTACTCGGCCTCCTCGTGCATTTGAACGTCTCTAATCTGAACTTCCAGTGGCTCACCAAACTGTGTAACGACTGTTGTGTGAATTGAACGATAGCCGTTAGATTTTGGGGCGGCGATGTAATCCTTGAATCGTCCTGGAAGTGGTACCCAGAGGTTGTGAACGATTCCAACGGTCGTATAACACGTGGTAACATCCTTCACGATCGCGCGTAAGCCCATTAGGTCGTAGAGTTCGTTGAAATCCTTGCCTTTTTGGATCATCTTTTTCCAAATGCTGTAGTAGTGTTTGTACCTGCCTTCCACCTTTGCATCGATGTTGTGTTCCTGGAGAGCTGAACTGAGTTGTTGAACGTAAATTTTAATTCTTTCCTCGCGTTCAACCTTCTTCTGGGCCATCATTTGTTTAATTTTCTGGTACTCCTCGTAATATAGTACCTTAAAACATATATCCTCAAGCTCGGATTTGATCACGTTGATTCCCAATTTATGGGCGATGGGAGCGTAGATTTCCAAAGTTTCCATTGCCTTGTAACGCTTTTTTTCTTCATCTTCAACGAAGTCGATTGTACGCATATTGTGTAACCGGTCAGCTAATTTCACAAAGATTACACGCACATCTTCGGCCATTGCAAAAAGCATTTTTTGAATGGTTTCAAGTTTCTTACGTTGCTCAACGTTTCCAACGGGGGCGTTTATCCTGCTAACTTTCGTAACACCGTCCACAATGAGAGCAATCTCTTTTCCGAAGTGTTTTTCGATAGTTTCGAACGTTACTTTTCCATTGCTATCTTCAATGGCATCATGGAGAAGAGCGGCGACGATACTTTCTACATCGAGTTTCAAACTTGCCACTATTTTGGCAACTTCGATGGGATGTGTGATGAACGGCTCCCCAGACTTTCTGACAAGTCCGCTGTAGGCTACGTCGGCGATTTCGTAGGCCTTTGCGATCAATTCCTTTTCGTGTTCGTTAAATTCTCTTCCTAAGAATTGCTCGAATTCATTAATTAAATCAGTGATTGTTTGTACCATCATATCACCAGTCTCTTCACAGCTTCAAACTTCTCTCTATCTGCAACATGCAAGTAGATACTTGTCGTGCTGAGGTTTGCATGCCCCAGTAGTTCCTGAACTATCTTCACATTTACATTGCTCATTATCAAATGCGTTGCAAAAGAATGTCTAAGTGTGTGGGGATGGATATTCCTTGTCACACCGGCCCGCTTTGCCGCTCGCTTAACGATTCTAAATACCGTGGTTGGATGGATTGGCCTCCCCGCGCGGCCTTCGAAAAAGTAAATCCTCGGTTTATAACGTTCAACGTACGCTTCAAGAACCTTAAGGGCAGATTCGCTGATGGGAACTATCCTGTCTTTGTTTCCCTTTCCCATAACAACTTTAACGTATGGTGGATAGAAGGAAACGTCCTCAACTCTGAGACTGCACAACTCGCCTACACGCAGACCGCAAAAGTACAAGAGTGAGAGTATAGCCTTGTATTTTATCTCCTTCTCCTCAAACGCGTTGAGCATGGCGCGTATTTCTTCAACAGATAAGAAATTTGGAACCTTCTTTCTCAATCTCGGGTGCCGAACTTTCTCCGTAGGGTTTTCACTGACCACACCGATTAGGTGGAGGTAGTCAAAGAAAACCCTCAGAGAAGAGATGTACCGCGAAATTGTTGTTTCGCTGACTTCTCCACCGGTGATTAGTCCTTTGGACAGGGCCTTGACAAAATTTTCCACATCGTTTCTCGATATATCCTGTGGATGCTTGTGTACGTAACCCAAAAACCTTCGCACGTCTTTTAAGTAAGCTTTGAGCGTGTTTTCAGAACACCGTCTCACATGTTCAAGGTAATCTCCAAAGGCTTCCACAAGTTTTTCCATGATTTCTTCCCCCCGCAGTTCTCTAACCGCAGTGTCCGTGTTCATCTTCATCACTTGATTCTCCGCGTTCTACGAGGCGCTCGAAGGCTTTTCGAGCAGCGTCCTTTTCCGCGTCTTTTTTTGAAGTTCCTGTTCCTGTTGCTACCAGATTACCATGAACGTAAAGTTCAACAACGTACCTATTATCCTCATCCATTCCTACGACTCTATACTCAGGCAATTCCCTATATTTATCCTGCGTGAATTCCTGTAATGCCGTTTTGTAGTCAAAGATCTTTTGACCAGAGAGAAAGATTTCAACGTATCTCTTAAACACCGGGCCAAATGTTCTTTTCACGGCTTCCAGCCCGCCGTCTATGTAAACGGCGGCTGCGATGGCTTCCATCGCATCCGCTAGGATGCTGCTTCGTGAACGTCCGCCGGTTTTTTCTTCTCCTTTACCCAAAAATAGATACTTACCAACGTTGTAGCTTTTAGCTATTTCGGCCAGTACCTCTTCGCTTGCAACCGCTCCCTTGACTTTTGCCATATCTCCTTCAGTGGCATCTGGGTAATCGCGGTACAAGATATCGCACACGACTAATTCAACTACGGCATCTCCGAGAAACTCCAAACGTTCGTTATTCCTTATTTGTCTCCCCAACTGACTGAGTTCATAAGCGTAGGAGGAATGACAGAGTGCGTTGTACAAGAGCGTAATATCGTTGAATTTGTATCCGATAACTCGTTCAAATTCCTCGAGCAGGACTCGCCTTCTGTCGCTTAATCCATCCATTCGGACACCTCCACCACGTGGAACGTGCGAAGCTTGTTGTTTTTCGATTCGTGCCATTCTACCTTTATTGGCACAGCAAATTCTGGCTTGAGTCTTCCTTCAACGATCCAGTATCTTGATTCTTGGACTCTGTAGATTGAAGGGTTTGCCACGATTGTAAGTTTCAACGGTCTGTTAGCAACTATCACTTGATCTACTACATCGATTTGCAATAACTCAGAAACGAGCTTATCAACCCCATCCCTCATAGGCTTCAGGTTCACCACAGCGATGTTCTTTGATAAAGGGCCTAAAATCTTCACATTGGCAATTTCGTTTCCCTCAGGAAAGTACTTTAGCACAAGTTCATTAGCGAGTGCTACGGCCTTTCCGTGAAAATCTGGATTCGTCAGTGGTTTAAGCAGGTGTTTTAATTTGCAGCCCTCGCGGTTTGCGTTCTCTCCAATCCTTTCCACGCTCACTCCAAAATAGTCTAAAATAGCCTTTATATCGTTCTTGCTGAGATTCCCAAGTGGTGCGTACATCCCGTTGAAAACTTTCAAACCCGTTTTGCCCCAGGTGTCAGAAGCGTTGGAACCGGTTACAACGAGTCGACCATTTGCGTACGAAAGTACAGTTCCCATTTTCACCTGGCGTGTACACATGTTACAGGAAGGTCCGTATTTCCATATGATTTCTTGGCCTCTATTTTCGATGAATGTGTACTTCAAACCAAATTTTTTCGCAAAACTTTCGACTATTTGCAGTGTTCTCGAGTACGTGTACGGTCCATACGTAACGTGTACGAGTTCAACATTTTCAGTTCCAAGTGCCAAGGTGCAAAGCAAAGCCGCGGCGGTACTGTCCATTCCTCCGGAAAAGGCCACAACGACTTTGTTTCCGTAGTCAGAGGCTATCAGCTTAATTTCATCGATTATTTCTTTTATTCTCTCGCTTACCATCGAAACGACCGCCTCCTAAAGGACTGCTAACCTTGTTTTCTTTAAATTTTACCATAAACCTTGGGAATTTAAAATTGTTACAATTTTCCCGTCGTGGTAAAATAGACGGGAACTATCTAGCTAAAACACGGAGGTGAACCGTATGCTAAGTGATATCGAAATTGCCAAAAGTGCAAAATTAATGGACATCAGGAATATAGCTGCGGAGCTTGGATTGCAAGAAGATGATGTGAAGTTGTACGGTAAATACATTGCCAAAGTTGACCACAGACTCCTGAAAAAACTTTCAGAGCGTCCAAATGGTAAGCTAATTCTTGTTACCGCGATTACTCCCACACCAGCCGGTGAGGGAAAGACCACGACAAGTATTGGTTTGTCTATGGCACTTAACAAAATCGGAAAACGGTCCATAGTGACTCTTAGGGAACCATCGTTAGGTCCTGTCTTTGGTGTCAAAGGTGGAGCGGCAGGTGGTGGATACTCTCAAGTACTTCCTATGGAAGATATCAACTTACATTTCACGGGAGATATTCATGCAGTTACTGCTGCTCATAATCTCATCGCTGCAATGATAGATGCGCACATTAATCACGGGAACGAATTGGGGATTGACTTGAGAAAAATATTCTGGAAACGTGCAATTGACATGAATGACCGTGCACTCAGGCAAATTGTAATCGGATTGGGTGGTAGCGCGAACGGCTATCCACGTGAGGATGGGTTCATCATCACCGCCGCTTCGGAACTGATGGCGGTTCTTTGCCTTGCGAGTGATTTGGGCGACCTTAAGAGAAGAATCGGGGAAATCGTACTTGCGCAGACTGCAGAAAAAGGTCTCGTGCGTGTCCGAGATTTGGGAGTCGAAGGTGCAGCTGCGGCGCTGTTAAAAGACGCGATAAATCCTAATCTTGTTCAGACTATAGAAAACACGCCTGCTTTCATCCATGGTGGACCTTTTGCGAATATTGCGCACGGAACAAACTCGCTCATAGCCACAAAACTCGCTTTGAAACTTAGCGATTACGTTGTTACGGAAGCGGGATTCGCAGCGGACCTTGGTGCACAAAAGTTCCTCGATTTTGTCGCACCAACTGGTGGACTCTTTGTTGACCTTGCCGTCGTGGTTGCATCTATAAGGGCTCTCAAATATCATGGTGGTGTCAGCAAAGATGAGCTTGAAAAAGAAAATGTTGAAGCAGTGGAGAAAGGGATGGAAAATTTAAAGGTTCACGTAGAGAACCTTCAAAAGTACGGATTGCCTGTTGTGGTTGCGCTGAACAGGTTCACTACCGATACCGAAGCAGAAATAGATGTCGTTATAAAAAACAGTCCAGTTACGTGTGTTGTTAACGAGGCATATACAAAAGGTTCAGAAGGTGCGATGGAACTTGCAAAAGTGGTTGTGGACACTATCCAGCAACACCCGAGCAGATACAAACCTCTGGTTGATTTGAATTTGTCAGTCGAAGAGAAAATAGAGCTTATCGCGAAAGAGATTTACCGGGCTGGCAAAGTGATATATACTGATACCGCAAAAAGTAAGCTTAGCATGCTAAGAAAACACGGATTTGGAAATTACCCAGTTATAGTTGCGAAGACGCAAAACAGCATCTCGGACGATCCAAAGAAAATCAACGCACCCAAAGGATATGAGTTTACCGTTCGTGATTTCCTTATCAGCGCTGGTGCGGGCTTTGTTGTTGCACTTGCCGGTGAAATAATGTTGTTGCCTGGGTTACCGAAAGTACCTGCCGCGGTAAACATTGACATTGATGAGAACGGTGAAATTTCCGGACTGTTTTAGTGCGTGCATGAAAAGATTCATACTTGAAAACAGTTGACTAAAAGTGTGAAAGAATAAGATTTAAAGACTTTTTGAAACCTAAAAGTGATACTGTTCACAAAATAAAGGTTGATAAACCCCCCGCTGTAGGTAATAATAAAATCGGACAACATGAAAGCTAGCTACCAGCCGAAAGAATTTCAGGAGCTTTCGGTTAGTTTAAAAAAGAGCGGGGAGGTTAAAGTGATGAAACTCAGTACAATGGGAAACCTGAAGCCGTTTGGTCCACTGTATGAAAACGCGCAGAAGCAGTTCCTCAAAGCAGCAGATCTCATGGAGCTGGATCCGAACATAGGAAATTTCCTCCTCTGGCCACAAAGGATTCTGGAAGTCCACTTTCCAGTAGTAATGGATGACGGTAGGGTAGAGATATTCGAAGGTTACAGGGTTCAGCACAACACTGCACGTGGTCCAGCAAAAGGCGGGATCAGGTATCACCCTGACACAAACCTCGACGAAGTTGCCTCTTTAGCATTCTGGATGACCTGGAAATGTGCGGTCATGAACTTGCCATACGGTGGAGGTAAGGGTGGTGTCAAAGTCGACGTAACAAAGCTATCGGAGAAGGAACTCGAAAGACTAAGCAGAAGGTTTTTCTCTGAAATACAAATTATGGTTGGACCACACAAAGATATTCCTGCCCCTGACGTAAACACGAATGCAAAAATCATGGCTTGGTACATGGACACTTACAGCATGAACGTCGGATACACCGCTCTCGGTGTTGTCACTGGGAAGCCTCTTGACCTCGGTGGTTCCGAAGGTAGACCCGAAGCAACCGGGCGTGGTGTGGCAATCACAGCGAACGAGGCGTGCAAAGTTGTCGGTAAGGATATTTCCAAAGCAACAGTCGCGATTCAGGGATTCGGTAACGTTGGTTCCTACTCGGCAAAGATTCTCAGTGAAGAGTACGGAGCGAAGATCGTGGCAGTTAGTGATGTTAGTGGTGGAATATACAACGAAAATGGACTCGATATTAACGACCTTATCGCCTACCGTGACTCAAACAAAGGCTTGATCAAAGGTTATCCAAAGGGTAAACCAATCACAAATGAGGAACTTCTAACACTTGATGTTGACATTCTTGTTCCGGCAGCACTTGAAAACGCTATAACCGAAAAGAATGCTAACGACGTCAAGGCGAAGATTATCGTTGAAGGTGCAAACGGTCCGACAACACCTGAAGCAGAGGAAATACTCCTTAGCAAAGGAACGTTGATTGTCCCCGACATCCTTGCTAACGCTGGTGGTGTTACGGTATCGTACTTTGAGTGGGTACAAGACCTCCAGACGTTCTTCTGGGATATTGATGATATTAGAAAGAAACTCACGAAGATGATGGTTAACGCATTTGCGGAAGTCTACAAGACAAAAGAAAAATACAACACCGACATGAGAACTGCAGCTTACATAGTGGCGATTAGCCGAGTGGCGAATGCGGTCAAAGAAAGAGGATACTACCCCATGTAATAACTGCGTGGATTAGCCTTAATTGAGAACAGGAATTGGTACGGGTGCCAATCTTGGCACCCGTTTCCTGTTTTTAGTTTCCTCTTTGCCATCTATTCTTCATTCCAGACCCTTGAG
>JAUQPP010000059.1 GCA_030550315.1 Thermotogota bacterium
ACAGAGTGTATCGTGGACTGTATGTTTGCAAAGAATGTGGAGTTGTGATAAATGCTGATGTAAATGGAGCATTAAACATACTCAAAAAGGTATCTCCGAATTCCCATAAGGGAATAGGAGTAGGGGCATTGACCAGCCCAGTGCGGTTAAGGTTAGTAAGCTAACACACCGCACGAAGAATCCTCGCATTTCAATGCGGGGAGGAGGTCAAAAGTTCGTATATGTATTTTGTTTTATCTACATATACAAAATTTTCCTTATGATTATATCCCTATCGGTAATGATTTCACCACTTTCACCTCGTAACCAAAATCATCGAATACAAAATAAATCAAAGTAAGTTGGAAAAAATTACTTTTTAAATATCCCAACAACATTTTCGAACCTATCGCAAGTACTGTTTTTAACCTTTTAAACGTATACACATTAATAGCTATAGCGATTGTGTTTTCTCAAGTTTTTGATTATTTTTCATTTCCCTCAACCGAACTTTGTTAGAGAACTATACAGGATAGGGTAACTTTACATTTCTTAAAGAGCAAACGATATGATAAAAACTACTTTTTAGTTTTTCTTACTTGACTTTTTAAGCTTTTCCAGTTCTTGTTTTAATTTTGATGCAGTTCTATACTTTTCAAGTCTGATTGCATTTTGAAGCCTGTGGTTCAACAAGAATATCTTTCTTTCACGAATATCTTCCACTGTATTCTCTTGTACTTTTTCGGGAACCTTCTTTCCGTCGTTAAACAACGTTAGTTGAACGATGAGTGGCTGTTCGGAGTACACATCATCGATCGACCGGACAAACCTTTTCTCACTGAATCTTGATTCTTCAACCAATTCCATGTGAGTTGTCAACACGTGTAAGCCTGCACGCGTGTATTTTACAGACTCGTACTTAAGTACTTCACGGAAGCACTCTATACAGTAGCCGATTTCTTTTGGATAACCGTCAAGGAAGATTTTTCTCTTGATTTTCGCCGGTTTTCCGCATCTGATACACTTCATTTTTCCACCTCGTTTGTCAAGTCGACGGAATTGTATAAACTCATTGCTTTATCGATACCCTGTGTCAATATACACTCGAGAGCATTTATCGCGACTCCGAGAACCTTATCTAGCACCAAAAGTTCTTCTGATGTAAAATCCGATAACACATAATTTGCTGCGTCAATTTCTTTCGGCTTTGGTCCGACACCTATTCTGATTCTTGGAAAGTTCTGACCTAATACTGCGATTATTGACTTTAAACCGTTATGTCCTCCGGCACTTCCGTCTTTCCTTATCCGTAGTCTGCCAAGAGGAAGATCCAAATCGTCGTACACTACAATTATATCATCGTGCGGGAGGAATTGAAAGACTTCACCGCTGAGGTTCATGTAAGTCATCGGCTTTACGAGTAAAACTTCGGTTCCAGCAACTTTTTTGTGTGCGTATAGGTAGTTAGGGCCATTATTCCAGTTGTTCGTTAGGCGATCCAGGAACATAAAACCAACGTTGTGGCGGGTATTCTTATACCTTTCTCCTGGGTTTCCAAGTCCGATGATTATCATACTACATGTCCTCCCATCAAGATAGTTAATTTGCGCTGTGCCGAAGGCTTAGAGAGCCAAATTTAAAGCAATCCCCCAGCAAACTGGGGGATTGCAAAATAATAAGCTTTACTAAATCTCTTTTTTTCGTTTGTGATGTGCTGGCTGAGTTGATTATGATTACTCCTCTTCTTCCTCTTTCTTACCCTTCTTGAGTACCTCAGGTTCGGATGTTTCAGTAGTGGGAGCAGTCTCTTCAACTTCAAGGCCCCTAGGAACGATGACTGTAATGAGAACATCTTCCGGATCAAGATCTATTTTGACACCCTCTGGTAACTTGACATCCTTAACTCTGATGGTCTCCCCGAGTCCAAGGTTCGACACATCGATTTCGATAACTTCAGGTACTCTATCAGGAAATGCTTCGACAACAACTTCGTGGTGAACAAGTTCTAGTATACCACCTTTTTCAACACCTGCAGCTTTTCCAACGACATGAATCGGAACGTTAATTCTCATCTTGTGGTGCGCTTCTGGAATGTAGAAATCCACGTGTTTGACTTCGTCAGTAACTTTGTCGTACTGGACCATTTTTATGAAGGCAAGGTGTTTGAAAAGCTCCTTTCCCGAGTCATCCGTAACTACCAATGTCAACGGCGTGGACTCGGAAACATGCTTAAAGATCTTCAAAAACTCGTTTTTCTTCAGCCCGATGTTCAGTGGTTTCTCTACCCCTGGGCCGTACGCCACTGCTGGAATAACGCCTTGGCTTCTGAGCCTTCGAACAGCGCGTTTCTTGCCGACGACAGTTCTAAGCTGCGCGGTTACTACGTGTTCCATGTTCAGGACCTCCTTCAATCTATTTTTTGGGATTTATTTTCGCCTAAATGATTATTTGAAAAGTATACTCACTGACAAGTTCTTTCTTACGCGGATAATCGCTTCACCCAGCAAGGGGGCAACTGAAACGACATGGAACTTTTCAGGTAGATCCTGATGATATATTGTATCACTAATGTAGATCTTTTCAATAGCCGAATTCTGGATTCTCTCGACTGCTCCGGAGGACAGAACAGGATGCGTTATGCATGCGACCACTCTTTTGGCACCGGCACTTTTTATGGCATTTGCACCTTCTACGAGAGAACGAGCGGTATCTACAATATCGTCAACTATAATAGCTGTCTTATCCCGCACATCACCGATTATGTTCAGAACTTCAGCAACGTTATCTTTCGGTCTTCTCTTATCGAGTATGGCCAGTGGAAGACCAACCTTTTCGGCAATCTGACGGGCTCGCTTAACACCACCTACATCGGGTGATACGATTACCGCTTCGTCGCTTAAAAGACCTTCCTTTCTGAGAACTTCCAGGAAAACAGGAAAACTCCACAAATTATCCACTGGTATGTCGAAAAAGCCTTGGACTTGTTCGGCGTGAAGGTCCACAGTCATAATTCTTGTTGCACCAGCTACCGTGAGAAGATTAGCGACAAGTTTTGCTGTTATCGGGTCTCGCCCCTTAGCTTTCCTGTCCTGACGAGCGTAGCCGTAATACGGTATGACTACAGCTATGCTATTTGCGGAAGCTCTTTTAAACGCGTCGATCATTACAAGTAATTCCATCAGGTTCTCGTTAACAGGAGGGCATGTGGGTTGAATAACGAACACATCATGACCCCTAACGGTTTCTTCTATCCTAACGTTTATTTCACCGTCTGCGAAGCGTCCGACGGTAATTTCTCCAAGGCGCATGCCGATGTAGCTTGCGACTCTTTCTGCCAAAACTTTGTTCGCGTTCCCGGTGAATATCTTCATCTCATTCCTTGTGATCTGCATTTTTCATTTCCTCCCTTTTCCTTTTTGCCCACCCTTCTTTTACTATCTGTCTTGCGCGTGCGATTGCAAGACTATCATCGGGCACATCCTCGGTTATAACCGATCCAGCCCCCGTTATCGCACCTCTGCCGATTTTAACGGGAGCAACAAGTGAACAATTGCTACCTATAAACGCACCATCACCAATGTAGGTCGGATTTTTTCTATAACCGTCATAGTTGCACGTTATAGTTCCGGCACCCACGTTCACGTCCTCACCAACGGTTGCATCACCAAGGTAAGTCAGGTGTTGAGCCTTAGAATTTTTACCAATCACCGATTTCTTAGTTTCTACGAAGTTCCCAATCTTAACGTTTTCGTGTAGTACTGTTCCTTCACGCAATCTGGCAAACGGACCAACGGATACGTTGTCGTGGATAACAGATTTCTCTGCTTCAGACCTAATAAACTTGACATTGTTTCCTATCGTACAGTCGACAATATGCGCGTAAGGTCCTATTTCACAATCTTCACCTATCGTGGTCTTACCTTCAATAATCGTAAACGGCTGAACGATCGTATCAACTCCAATCTTGACATCAGGACCTATGAACGTTGAAACTGGATCAACGATTGTTACTCCTGAGAGCATGAGATTTTTTAGGATCTTTTGGCGGGCGATAGATTCCAAATACGCAAGCTGTACACGATCGTTAACACCGAGCACTTCCGTCGGATCATCTAACTTTACAGTAGAGGTTTTCGAAGCCAACCCTAGTAAATCTGTCAGGTAATATTCTCCCTGCGCGTTATCATTTTTAAGTTTATCAATATTCTCCAACAGGAAACTTCCAGAAAACACGTATATACCGCTGTTTACCTCATTTATTTTCTTAATTTCCTCGCTTGCATCTTTATCCTCAACGATTCGGATTCTTTCTCCATCCCTCACGATGCGTCCATAACCAGTCGGGTCTTCCGCAACGAACGTGAGAACTGTCACCTGGTTTCCGGAAGATTTATGCACATGGACGAGCTTATCAACCGTCTCCACACTTAGCAAAGGGACATCTCCGTAAAGAATTAGTATGTCATCGTATGGATCGATGAACTCCCTTGCACACATTACAGCGTGTCCTGTTCCCAACTGTGGTTCTTGGATGAAGACCGAAACGTCGGATGGTACGTAGGCTCTAACAATATCCGCTTTGTGCCCGAGTACAATTCCAACTTGCCCGAAAGATTTTGCAAGGTCTATAACCCAATTTATCATAGGTTTTCCCAAGATTCTGTGAACCACTTTTGGATACTTGGATTTCATGCGTTTACCGAGTCCTGCTGCAAGAATTAAAATTCTCATTTTTCCACACCCTCCGCTTTTTTCTGAAGGTAAAGTTCTCGAAGCAAAACAGGAATCACGAGCAAGCCAAAAGCAAAACCCATCTGACCAAATTTTTCAGTAGCGACGAATCCTATTCCGATGCCAGTTAACGCAAGCATGGGAATAAGACCGTACCATTTGTAGGTTAAATCGTAAATTATTCCAGATGCTGTCCCTAAAGATAAGTAGAACAACCCTGGGATTATACCCTCGTGGAACCCTTTCAACTTTCCAAGAATTCCCACGGCAGAGAGTAGAATAAAATTCAGATAAGTTAATGTCGCTGGTTTTGAACTTTTTCTAAAGAAGTAGTAAATTCCAACGCCAACAAGTGCGAAGTGTAAAGGATTTTCGGAAACGTAAAAAGCGGAAATCGAGGCTACCAAACTGAGCAGGAGAGAAGTCATCGAACGGTGCCTCCTTGAAGAAGCTGTTTAAAGAATAAAATGGGGCGCGAAAAAGCGCCCCAGATTTGATGCGAAATATTAGCTTCTATATTTGATACTTGCCTGTGCTGCTGCAAGTCTTGCAACCGGGATTCTGTAGGGTGAAGCACTGACGTAATCGAGTTTCGTTGTGGCGAAGAACATGATGGACTTTGGATCTCCACCGTGTTCACCGCAAACACCGCATTTAAGTGTTGGCTTAACTTCCTTACCCTTCTCTGTTGCCATCTTAACGAGTTGACCAACACCTTCTTCGTCGATGTGTTTGAATGGGTCGTGTTCAAGGATACCCTTTTCTAGGTACTCGGGCAAGAACTTTCCAACATCATCGCGGCTGAATCCAAAAGTCATCTGCGTTAGGTCGTTCGTACCGAAGCTGAAGAAGTCGGCTTCTTGCGCAATCTGGTCTGCTGTAACCGCGGCTCTTGGAACTTCAATCATCGTGCCAACAAGGTACTTCAAGTCGACTCCATGTTCTTTGATGAGCGCATCTGCCGTTTCCGTGACAACTTTCTTAATGTACTTCAATTCGTTGATATGACCAACAAGCGGTATCATGATTTCTGGAATTACATCGATGCCTTCCTCTTTTTTAAGTTCGATAGCTGCAAGGATTATCGCTTTTGTCTGCATTATGGCGATTTCTGGGTACGTGATTATGAGCCTAACACCCCTGTGACCGAGCATGGGGTTCAGTTCGTGAAGCTGTTGGACAACTTTCCTCAGTTCGTCAATTGTGATTCCAAGCTGGTCGGCAACTTCCTTCATCTGTTCTTCTTCAGTTGGTAAGAACTCGTGAAGCGGTGGGTCTATCAATCTGATTGTGACTGGATAGCCCTTCATTTCCCTGAAGAGACCTTTGAAGTCTTCTTTCTGTAGTGGTAGCAATTCTGCAAGTGCGGCTTCGCGTTCTTCTTTCGTTCTAGCAACAATCATTCTTCTAACCTTTGGTATTCTATCCTTTTCAAAGAACATGTGCTCGGTTCGGCACAGACCGATGCCTTCCGCGCCGAATTCTCTTGCAACTTTTGCATCCCTTGGAATGTCAGCGTTTGCTCTAACACCGAGTTTTCTAAACTCATCTGCCCAGCTGAGTAATTCGGCGACCGGCCCTTCTAGACCGCGAGGTTTGACAGTTGTAATCTTGCCAAGGAAGACTTCACCAGTTGTTCCATCAATAGACAGCCATTCACCTTCTTTGACGATGATATCTCCAACCTTAAGGTATCCTTCTTCTTCGCTTATAAATATGCTCTCGGCGCCAACTACCGCTGGCTTACCTAAACCACGTGCAACAACCGCTGCGTGAGAGGTCATACCACCGCGTGCGGTGAGTATACCTTCGGCTGCGTTCATACCACCAACGTCTTCCGGACTGGTCTCTGGTCTGACAAGTAGAACTTTTTGACCTGCCTTTGCCATTTCTTCGGCCTTGTGTGCGTCAAAGTAAATTTGACCAGTTGCTGCACCAGGTGAAGCGGGCAGACCTTTTGCGATGAGTTTGGCGCTTTTTCTTTCATTTTCGTCGAACTTTGGATGGAGAACTCTTTCAATATCGCTGGGTTGTACCCTCATGACGGCGGTCTTCTTATCAATTAGACCCTCATGAACCATGTCAACGGCAATCTTTATCGCTGCTTGACTTGTTCTCTTTGCACTTCTGGTTTGGAGAATGTATAGCTTACCTTTTTCAACAGTGAATTCAATGTCTTGCATGTCTTTGAAGTATCTTTCGAGTCTGTCCATTATTTGGACTAGTTCTTCGTATGCTTGTGGAATCATCTCCTTCATCTTCTCAAGTGGGTAAGGTGTCCTGATACCGGCAACGACATCCTCACCCTGTGCGTTTGGCAGGAACTCGCCGTAGTAAACCTTTTCACCGGTATTCGGATCTCTTGTGAAGCAGACTCCCGTACCACTGTCGTCACCCATGTTTCCAAAAACCATCGCAACGATGTTTACAGCGGTACCGAGCATATCAGTTTCCTTAATACCGTGAATTTCCCTGTACTTGATTGCGCGTTCGCTCATCCAAGAGCGAATAACGGCTTCGATAGCTTCCCAAAGCTGCTTGTAAACATCCTGTGGGAACTCCTTACCGTACTTTACATAGATACTCTTGTAGATCTCCACAAGTTTCTTCAGGTCTTCCGCATCGAGTTCAGTATCGAGCTTGACACCTTTCTTCTCTTTCATCTCAGAGAGCGCATTTTCAAACTCTGCGTGTGGGATACCAAGGGCAGTGTCACCGAACATCTGGAGGAACCTTCTATAAGAGTCGTAGGCAAACCGTTCGTTGCTTGTGAGTTCGGCAAGTCCGCGAACGGTTTCATCATTCAAACCAAGGTTCAAAATCGTATCCATCATTCCAGGCATCGATATGGCGGCACCAGACCTAACGGAAACGAGAAGAGGATTCTTTGGATCGCCAAATCCCTTACCGGTAACTTCCTCGAGCCTCTTCATAGCGGCATGTACCTGCTCAGCAAGGTCTTCTGGGTACTTCTTGTCGTTATCGTAATAGTATCGACAAACTTCGGCGGAGATAGTGAAACCAGGAGGAACCGGTACACCAGCGTTCATCATCTCAGCCAGGTTCGCGCCCTTACCACCTAGTATGTCCTTCATCTGAGCGTTTCCTTCTGCTTGCCCGTTTGCAAAAAAGTAGATCCACTTCTTACCCATCGTTTCACCTCCGCGTGGAAATCTCGAATGACTCACGATTTGACCGAAAATTTCCAATTAATTTTACCATACTATCGCGTACACTCGTATGCAATTTGTGATAAATTATTCTTTGCTTTTATGTTAATTCGTCTGCCAAACACGGTTGGTGTATAATAACCTTCAGGCAAACAAAACCCTTCGACATTGATGGATGTGCTCTATTGTCGCAACGAAACGAGCTGGAGGTTTCTCGGTTGACTGGATACATAGGTTGTTCTGTCTCAGCTTCCGATTATTTTACCAAGGCTCGAAACCGGTCCTTGGAAAGAAACGGAGACACAGAGTGAGTTAACGTACTTTCGGTGCTGTCTTATCCAAAGTATAGTCAAGTTCGGGCTAGAAAAGATAAAACAACCCTACTTTGTGGACTTATTGAAGATTACTGTTGAACGCTCATAGTTGTTTGGAATGAGGGTTCTCAATTCGAAAACACGGAGAGAAGATGTTATGTTCATAAAAAGTATTCTTTTTGGCATTTTAGCCTATTTCCTGACCACTTTCGTGGGTGTTATGAAAGTAGAATCTCAACTAAGGGTGAATACCCAGTTTGCCGAAGTTAATCAGATAACGGTTGCTTACAGGTACTACAAAAGCGCGGATAACTATCAGAAAAACTTTGTCTTTCTCCACGGCTTTGCTGGATCGTCGGCCGACTGGGATCTCTTGGTAAAGGAGCTTCGAAAGTTTGGAAATTGCTTGCTCATCGACATACCACCGTTCGGTATGTCAGAGAAGAGGATCGATTTTGATTACTCGGATGCAAACCTGATAAAAACAATACTCTTACTTCTTGACATGCTCGAGATTAAAAAGTTCTCGCTCATTGGACATTCAATGGGAGGTAACCTTGCGATACAAATAGCGAGTACCGTACCGGACCGGATAGAAAAACTTGTTCTTGTATCTGCTGCGTACATTCCCTTAGAGCGAGATGACTCGAGGCTTGTTGAAGTTTTGAAAAACGGTAATCGATTTTGGATTGGAAACCTCGAAGATGAAAATCTTTCCACTATTTTGAACCTTGGATTGAAAACGTATCCAATGATCCGAACCATTTACAGCAACTTGGTTCCGAACTTGGACCGAGTACGTCAGGTACACTTAGACAGACTCTTTGCTCAGAATGTTTTTCTGCCTGCTGAGGTTTTGATAAAATTTTCCAAAGACAAAATAGAACAGCCTCCACTCGGGTTTGATCTTGGAAAAATCAGCGCAGAAACATTGATAATTTACGGAAGCAACGACAACATAACGCCACCGGTACTCGGTGAATACCTTTCACGTAAAATTAAAAATTCACGCCTCGAATTAATTGATGGAGAAGGACACTTACCAATGTTAGACAAAAAATTTGTTGAGATTGTCGTCCAGTTCTTCAAAGAGCAAGAGTAAAACAAAAAAAGCCCATCGCGAACAATCACGATGGGCCGTTTTCGTTTTTCGTTCAATCTCCGCAGCACAGCGGGATTGGTTAAACAAAGCAGGCCTAATCGTGTAGAAGCTTACAAGTAAAGGCGTATACCGTCAAAAATTCCTTTGTAGTCAGCCTAATAAAGGGACTTATTTAATGATATTTAGAAAAAGAACTTCAACTTTGAACGGAGAACACTGTGGACACAGAACATGCGTCCTAAGTAGCCCGTTAGAACTGGACAACCTAACCTCCAGGTCTCGAAACTGAGTTCATTTTG
>JAUQPP010000060.1 GCA_030550315.1 Thermotogota bacterium
ATGACGCTTTCGTCGAGTTCAACAGAGATGTTTTTGTCCTTGAGCCTTTCGTTTAGTTCACCAAGGTAGATTTTCACAATCTGCTTTATATGATCCTTCTTCAGCGGTTTGAAAATAACTGCGGCATCTATTCTGTTGATAAGTTCGGGTCTAAAGTACTTGCGCATTTCTTCTTCGATATGTTTTGGTATCATGTCCTCGAATCCTTCTTCGATATCTTGAATGATTACATCTGAACCAATGTTACTCGTCATTATAATTATTGTATTCTTAAAATCCACTGTGTTACCTTTACCATCGGTTAATCTACCGTCGTCGAAAAGTTGTAAAAGTATGTTGAAAACCTCTGGATGAGCCTTTTCTATTTCATCAAAGAGTATGACACTGTAGGGTCTTCTTCTAACCTGTTCGGTAAGGTATCCACCTTCCTCGTAGCCGACATAGCCCGGAGGTGCACCAATGAGCCTTGCAACCGAATGTTTCTCCATGTACTCGCTCATATCAATACGTATGAGAGCTTTCTCAGTACCAAAAAGCACATCCGCTAGTCTTTTGGCAAGTTCGGTCTTACCTACACCAGTTGGTCCCAGGAATAGGAACACACCTAAGGGTCTCCTTGGGTTTCTTATACCTGCCCTGGACATCTTGATTGCGTTGGCAACGACCTTTACTGCTTCACCTTGGTCAACGAATTTTTCGTGAATTATTTCCTCCAGTCTCTTGAGCTTTTCTTTCTCGTCCTGCATCATCTTTCCAACGGGGATTCCCGTCCACCTTTCGATAACCTTTGCAACATCCTCTTCCTCAACCATCTGTTTTCCATCGATTTTGCACCTTGCAGCTGCCTCGTCGATAAGGTCCACCGCTTTGTCAGGTAAATACCTATCGGTTATGTATCGGGCGGACAGCTTTGCGGCAAATTCGAGAGCCTTTTCACTGATTTTAACTCCGTGGAACTCTTCGAATTTTGGTTTGAGTCCTCTCAAAATTTCAATAGTCTCTTCTACGGAAGGTTCAGCAACGAAAATCACCTGAAATCTTCTTGCAAGTGCCTTATCTTTTTCGACATACTTTCTGTACTCCTCAACCGTTGTGGCACCAATGACTCGCATAGTTCCCCTCGCCAGTTCGGGCTTGAGTATGTTACCAGCATCGAGTGCACCCTCGGCCGCTCCGGCACCAACAACGGTGTGAAGTTCGTCTATGAAAAGAATTACGTCCGAGCGTTTTTTTAGAACATCAACAAGCTTTTTGAGTCTTTCTTCGAACTCTCCCCTGAATTTGGTTCCAGCCACGAGTCTGGCAAGGTCAAGTTTCAATATTGTTTTTCCTTTCAAGAAATCTGGGATGTTACCTGCAACGATTCGCTGTGCAAGACCTTCCACAATCGCAGTCTTGCCGACTCCGGGATCTCCAATAAGAACCGGATTGTTTTTGATTTTTCGACCGAGAATCTCTATCATCCGGTTAACTTCTCTCTCACGACCGACAACGGGCATAAGCTGGCCGTTTTTGGCCATCTCAGTGAGGTTTTCGGTAAACTTCGCCAGTACGTCTATGTTTTCTTCCTCCGTGTAGGTGCGTTGCATTCTGAGGTCCTTAATAGCCTTGTAGACCTTGTCAGGAGAAACACCGTACTTTGCAAGTAGTCTGTACGTCGTTGTTTCTGGGACGAGTATCATGGACAAGAGGAGGTGGTCAGTTCCAACTTTTTCGTCACCCATGCGTCTGGCTTCTCGTTTGGCTTCGTTGATTATCTTGGTTGCATCCGGTGTTATGTACATCTGTCCAGCGCCGCCGGGACCGCTTGAATAGTAATAAGACCCCTTTGAGGAAAGAACGCGTTCTACGTCGCGTTTCAAGCTTTCAAGATCCACTCCAAGATGGTTGAGAATGTCGACTGCAGCGTTTTTTTGGTTTTCGAGCATTGTTAAGAGAATATGCTCTGGTGACAGTTGGTTGTGTCTGTAACGTGTGAGTACGTCGTTGACGGAAGTTAGAATCTCCTGTGCTCCTTCGGTAAAGTCTTCCATGTTAAACATCATAGTACCAACTCCTTTCAGCTATATTTTGTTATTTTCTTGATTCTTTTCTCTCTTTGTACACTTCGTAAGCTCTTTTGGCGAGTGCACCGGCTATGTGAATTTTTGATTCGTGTTTTGACTCCTCATCATCAGCATCGAAGTCGTACAGTTCGGAAAGTTTCTGCTCGAGCTCTGCCGGGTCAGCTTCGAGTATTTTCTTCAACGAAACCTCCGAGATTCCTAGTTTAGCGATGAGTTCTTCGTTCGAGGCATTTTTCTCATTTTTAAGCACGATTGCGTAAATCGCTCTTATCAACGAAGGAAGCCATGTGAGGAATTTGAACTCGCTGACACGTTTGTATCCACCGAGAATGTTGATGCCAATATTAAAGATTTCTTGGACCATCCTCTCGAACTTTCGTTCACCTTCGCTCTTCAGTTGTATGTAGGCAATCTTCGCAAGCGCGCCAGCAACGTGCGTGTCAAGCGCTTTCATATTTTGTAATTCTCCTCTTAGGATAAGCTCTTTGACCTTCTCCTCCTTTGCTTCCAAAATCTCTTTCACCGTGTTTTTCGTTGTTCCCAGTATTTTAGCTATATCATCTGTTGTTTTGTTCATTTCATGCTTTAATACAACAGCGTAAGCGCTTCTTACAAGTGAAGTAACCCACGTTAAGTTTTCATATTTCAAAAGTTCCTCAAACCCCCCTACAAGGGCAATGCACCTGTTAACGATTTCTGCAACCATGTCTTCGATGGGTTCCGATACGGGTTTAACGACCACCATGCGCATCCCACCCTTTTTTGAGTGTTTATTCTACTTTAAAGAATTCTGACTAATCCAGTCTCGGTTATTTCCATCCTGTGCAGCTTAGTATCGTGACCTGTGAGCCTGCAACCGTCGATTCTGAAAAACCGTACAACGTCTCCGACTTCAACTTTGTACATCTTAGCTTTGTAGGGCGTGTCAACCAATTCTTTTGCAACTACAAAAGTTCCATCTACAATGTGTCCAACAGCGTATCCACCGGCCGCCTCAGCTGTTAACTCCTCGTGACCGCTTCTTTTCTGAGAAATCAACAAGGCCGTTTGTTTCCACTTCTTAAGGAACGAGAATATCTTTCGGACAACAATTCTTGCCGCAACTTCTCTTTCTTCGAATAATCCGGTAATTGAGTCAATCACGGTGTATTCTGCCTTGTAAGTCTTTATGGCATAAGCCAGGGTTGCGAAAAACTCTGCTAAGTTGTCTCTGAGCGAAGAGTAGGATGCTACGTCGATGAATATTATTTTGTCCTTTATTTTTTCGAAATCTATACCCAGCGCCTGCGCACGCTGTTTTATTCCCAATACCACAAATTCTGCGGGGGACTCAACCGTAACAAAGACGACACTTTCTCCCCGTGAAGTCTGTTTTACAGCGAATTGCTCAGCTATAAGGCTCTTTCCGGTGTCGGAAACTCCAGTGAGATTGAAGACTCCGTACTTTGGGATTCCACCCAACTGAACTTTCCGAAGACCCTCGGGTGTTATTTCCGTTGTGTAAAACAGCTCATCGAGTCCTTCAACACCGGTTGGAATCCCAACAAGCTCGGGAGCTCTCAGGATCGTGTCGGCTCCAACCAAAACGGCTTCCTTAAGAGGTTGGTATTGTTGCTGAGTTGGTTGATTATTTTGAACCCCGTTTTTTTCAGCTTTGCCAACCATAGCCAGCCCCCCTTCCCACATCGATTTCCGAGAGTATTATACCTTATTAGCACTCATTAGTCAAGAGTGATAATTAAGAATCCTGTGAGAAAATTTGTTTAATTTTTCTGTTGTAAGTACGCGCTGATGGTAAAATTCTAATTGTAAGTTAGAAGTGCGAACTTTTGTGTATGGGGCAATTTTAAGAAATGTCGAGGAGGGCTTGTATGTCAAGAGAAAGCTGTAGTCTTGATGAGCTTGGTGATAAAAAGTGGAAAGCGAATCCCTCATTACTAATTACCTATTATACACTTGTAGATGGTTTAGCAATGGGGGTTTACGGAACACTCTTCAACTTGCTGCTAAAGTCTGTTGGTTTTTCTACTAGTGCGGTGGGGCGTGTTACATCCAACACTTTGTGGGGTAGTGCGCTACTTTCTTTATTCCTCGGCTTTTTATCCGATAAAGTTGATAAAAAGACTGTCTTGGTTTTTTCGCACCTTCTTGGAGTATTCTTTGGAACGTACAGAGCTTTGAGCATTTCTACGGCTGCGCTGAACGTTAGCTCATTTTTCTTTGGTGGCTTTTCAGCGGTATCCGCAACGGTGGTATCAACGATTTTAGTTATGAAGACTGACCGAGATGAGAGGAGCAAGTACTTTGGATTGAACTTCGGAATTGGTATGCTTACCGGCACAGTTGGGAATTTTATCGGGGGATTTCTTGGGGAGTTACTAGGGTTAAAATTGAGTGTACTGCTCTCGAATTTGGTAAGAATTTTTGCGTTAATACCTATTTTGAAGTTGAGTGTCAAGGAACAAGAAGTTTCCCGCGGAGTCTGGAACCACGTCAAACAAGTACGAAAAAACATTCCTACCAACGTTAGAAACGTTTTGATTTACTACTTCCTTTCGACGGTAAGTGTGGGATTTGGCGCAGGGTTGTTCGTTTCGTTCGGAAATATTATATTCCACGACCTTTTTAACTTTAAGCCTTCGCTAATTGGTATAATCCTTTCGCTTGCACAGTTGGCCACAGGATTGGGAGCCATCTTTTCTCACAAGCTGGGAAAAAAATTCAGCGAAGTGCGTGTTCTCATATTTTCTTACGTTCTCGTACCGATCATGATAGTCTTTCTTAGTTTTACTCGTGAACCAGCGGTCTTCAGTACAGTTTACGTGCTCCGATTCGCCGTGATGAACATGGTTAGTCCTCTACTCTCTTCGGTTGTCTTCTCACAAGTACCGACATCTATTCTTGCTTCGGTAAACGGTTTGAACAACTTCTTGAACAACGTCTCAAGAGCTCTCTCGGCGGAGTTGTTTGCCTTCTTCAGCCAATATAGTGCGGGTTACACGCTTATTTTTCTTGTGAGTTCCGTTTTCTACTTCGCAAACGCGTTTGCGATGCTTAGACTTCTCAGGAACATCAGAGTTTAGCTAATCAATTCTTTACCAACTTCCTTCTCCTGATGTTCATGTAAAAAATTGTGGTGTAAACCAAAACGCTAATCAGTGTGGCCAAGTAGGCCAACCCAACTTTTCCGCCGAATCTTTCGAAGAAAAGCCCTCCAACGAACGGTCCAAACCCGAAGAGTAAACCTATCACCATTTCGTGTATTGCGCTTTGTTTACCTTGTGCCTCCTCCTCGCTCATAAGTCCGTAAAAGATTGCAAACGTGTATGGGACTGCGTAAGTGAATCCTGCAAAGAGTGCTGTGATAAAGGTGAGTACCGAAGATTGGGCTGTTAGAGACAGAATTCCTGTGATTGGAACCACGGCCATGAGCATCGAACTTACAAGCTCACTACCTACCCAGCTTTTCCATATTTGAAGAACGTAAAAAGCCACCATTACACCGATGTTGGCCCCAACCATCAGAAAGCCAGCTCTTTCCAATCTAATACCTGCCTCGGAAATATACTTTGGGAAATGGGCAAGTACACTCGTGTACACGAACCCAGCAAGAAAGAGTACGATACGGTACTGAAATCTGAGAGATTTCATCAAACTTGGCTTATCAAGTACTTTCCACGTGCTACACGTCGGATTTTCAAGAAGTTTTTTTCGGGGTTGAAAAACTATTAATTTCCCGTTCTTCATCTCGTCGTTGAAAATGAGACCGGCGAGTGTCAATGAAAGCACCAGCCCGTAGCAGAAGATGAAGTACCTTGCCTTTACGGTGAAAAAAGGTCCAAGTGCCACACCGATGATGTTTCCCGAACTCCATGAGAGTGTGAACCTGCTTGTGATTAGTGGAGGTTGAACACCTAACACACGTTCCGACTTTGCAAGCAATCCTTCGACCTCAGGAAAGAATGCACCGAAGAATGCACCCTGCAACAACGCAAAGAGAACCAAACGCAAGGAGGTGGAGGTGAAAACTCCAAGAAGTGAAACGAAGAACATATAAATGTACAAAAAAACCATCGCCCTCTTGTATCCCACCTTGTCACCCACATGACCAAGAGTGATGCTCGAGATAGCATAAACGAGCGACCAAAGAAGGTTGAGAAACCCGATCTGGCCAAATTTAAATCCCATCTTAGCTGCTGTGGAGTTTATGAAGGTTGAGTAAAGGTACGCCATGATAGAAGTGGAAAAAGAGACGAAGTGGTACATGTGAAACATCCTGCTCCCTCCGGAGTCTTTGAGCGTCTCTTGGTACGGTTTTATTCCTCAAGTGTGATTATCACACGCAAGTGTAGGATTTTCAAGAGGAAGGTTTTTGATTTGAACGAAATAACAGGTCCTGTTGTCTAATAACTATAACCCCATCAAAGTCATGCACACCCACACTACTATTTTGGAGGTGAGTTTCATGAAGAAGTTCTATTTAACATTGGTTCTAATCCTTGCCATTTGCACCACCTTTGGCTTAGATTTGTCGGCGATGCTTGGATTAGAACTAGGTGGAAAGAACCGTCCTTTTCTCGGTGCACGAGTTGGAACGTTGGAGGGAGGGCTTTCGGTGGCATTAGAAGCATATTACGCCATGAGTAGTTTCAGTGAACTCGGTAATATTAATCCTTCGGAAGTAAAGTTTTTGGAATTAACACCATACTTGTACATGGCTTTACCCCTGAGCACGATGCTTTTATACGCTGGTGCTGGTCCTATTATTTTTCTGGATTTGGTTAATTTTGGTTTTGCACCGTACTCGTTTGAGCTGCTCCATGCGAAGCTTGGGTTGAAATTTGGCAAAGAAGTGTTCTTTTTTGCGGAAACTATGACTACATTCACGCTTTCATTCCAAACCTTTGGTATCTTTGCTCTAACAGCTGGTGCTGGCTTGTCGTTTTGAGGAGGTGAAGGACGATGAGTAAAATTTTGACAACTATATCAACCATCGTTGTAGTGTTTCTTTTTCTTTACGGTTGTTCAGATATTCCACGAGTTCCACTGACCATTCCACCTGATCCAACCGGAACGACAAAACCGAACATTTCCGGTTATTCGACACATAACATTTCGGGAGTAGTCGACAAGGGCGGATTTTTAGTTCCTATAACTCTTCACGATTTTAATAAGGTGAGGTTAACGCTTCCAGATGTTGATAATGCAAGAGCTGAGGATTTCAGAGTTTTCGAAGATAACAAAGAGCAAGGTTTTTTGTTGTACAAAGAAAGTACTGCGAGGAAAAAGATCGACATTGCCGTAGTCATCGATGTGACGGGGAGTATGGCGAATTCGATTAATGGAGTCAAAAACAGCGTCATAGGTTTTGCAAACGCGTTAAAGTCAAGTGGAATGGACGTTAGGATAGCCGTTGTTCCCTTCGACGACTACGTCCCCTCTAGCGATAAAAAATACGACCCGAGGTTTCTTAATTTGTCCGGTCCGGAGACTGCAAAGGATTATGTTGGAAAACTGATTGCATCCGGTGGATCCGATGCTCCGGAGAATCCGTATGATGCGATTATGTTTGCTGCGCGGCAGATTTCTTGGCGAACAGGTTCACAGAGGCACATTATACTGATCACCGATGCCCCCGCGCACTATAGTGGTGATGGTTCTTCGGTTAGTACATGGAAAAAGGAAACCATACTCCCGCACCTAATTGGTTACTTTACTGTGCACGGCGCATTCGTGCCTGGGTGGTACAACCTCGGCGCAACGAACTTTTTCGACGCTAGGGATCCCAGGGAAGTTTGTCAAAGGACAGGAGGTCTGATAAAATATACGGACTCGTACGGAAATGTTGACCTCAATGAACTTGGTATTGCGGAGTACGTTACTTCGTCTTGGATTATCGTGTTTGAAAGCGATTCACCAGCCGCGACTCATACTATCGAAGTATTCTTCGCGAAAGGGACAGACAAAAGATACCTTAAGTTAGAGAATGTGGCTTATTAAATTGACTAGCTTTCTAGTAAATCAAAAAATATTCGAAAATCCCCGCCAATTGGTGGGGATTTTTCTACGTTCGGTTCTCTATTTAAGAATCGCGTAAATGGAGAGCCCAAGAGCAAGGAGAGAGATTACAAATGTCAAGATTATCATGTTTCTGTTTTCGGTTTTGAGAGCTTCGATATGTTTGTTCAACTCCTTTCCCAGATTGTCTATCTTTTCTTCCTCCACTGATTTCAGTCCTTCTTCAACGCGGCTTAAGTCCTTACGTAGGAGTTCCTTTTGAATGTTCACCTCGGCATTAAGTGAGTCAAACTTTGTCAATGTCATCGAGGTTGTTGTTTCGAGTGTTTCCAACCTGTGAGCATAGTTCTGCAAAATAGATTTTATCATGTCTATCTCTTTTTTTAGCGCTTGTAATTCTGATTTTGTCTCCGTCGTCAACGAATTCACACTGAGCTCGTTGCTTTCGATTCGTTTCTCGAGAGCTCTAATATTTTGCTCTACGATTGAATTTTGAAGTGAGATTTGTTCCCGAAGTTTGGTCAATTCTTTTTGGAGGTTGTCAAGTGAGTTTTCGTGACTTCGAAGATTTTCAAGAGCATTCTTTTCGGCGCGTTCCAAAGAGTGAAGGCGTTCGTAAACAGCGGTGAATTCCTCGTTGAGTTTTAGCCTTTCTTCGTCAATTATTTTTGAAAAGGAAATCTCTTGCTTCTCAAGTTTTACTATAATGTCCTCCACTGTTTTCTCGTTTATCGAAATCCGCTTTTCGAGCGATGTAAAGTGCTCTGAAATTAATTTTTGGTTAGCAACAAGTTCCGGAACGACTTTGGTGATGTTGGAAATTAACTCAGCCTCTTGGTTTAACGAACGTTCCAGTGCTGCAATTTTGGTAATGTTCTCACTTAGCAGTGTTTTGGTAGTCTCCAAATCTGTTCCCATGGCATTGATGGTTTCTAACAGCTCTTTAAATGTTTGGGAAAGCTTCACCACTTTGTTTTCAAGGGTTTCAAACCTAAGCGACAGGTCAAAGCTGCTTATTGTTGGGCTGGCCTCGGTTGCTTGAACTTTTTTAAGGTTCTCGAGTGATTCACGTAGACTCTGAATACCTTCCTTTAAAGAGCTTAACTGATCCATCACTTTGTTTACGAGTTGGTGCAAAGCATTGATCTTAGTTTCCTGGTTGTT
>JAUQPP010000061.1 GCA_030550315.1 Thermotogota bacterium
GTTGACACGAAGTGCAGGTGAAACATTTCCTCATCTTCGTCCCAAACCATGCGCTCATCTGGTATGAACTCCTGGGATTTGCTAAGTCCTACGAGACGTTCAAGATTCTCAATCATGAGCTCCCCCCCAAATTTCGAAGTTTCACAGTCCCTCCACCTTCAATTTGAAAATACAACTCAGGCCTCTTCAAGTTTTGCGCCGTTCAACATAGCTCTCAGTTCCTCTCCACTAAGTACTTCACGTTCCATGAGGATTTCTACGATGAGATCCATCTTTTCTTTGTTTTTCCTGAGAATGTCCTTAGCTCGTTCATAGCACGATTTTACGATCTTTTGTATTTCATGGTCGATCATCTTTGCAACTTCCTCGCTGTAATTCCTAATACGTGTCAATTCTTTTCCAAGGAAGACTTCCTGTTCAGTCTTGCCCCATGCAAGTGGTCCGAAAGACTCACTCATTCCAAGCTCGCAAACCATCTTTCGCGCAATTTCCGTTGCACGCTCGATGTCGTTTGCCGCGCCACTGGTGAAATCACCGAACACTATCTCCTCAGCGGCCCTTCCACCGAGTAACGTTGTGATATTATCCAGGAGCTCCTCGCGACTTACGAGGTACTTATCCTCGGCTGGAAGGTGCAGTGTGTAACCGAGTGCAGCATAACCACGCGGAACGATGGAAATCCTGTGTACAGGGTCCGCGTTAGGAACACTTGAAGCAATTATCGCATGCCCAACCTCGTGGTATGCCACGATGCGCTTCTGTTTTTCGGATATGACTTTGGATTTTCTCGCTGGTCCGGCGATGACCCTATCGATAGCTTCTTCGAAATCTTCCATCGTTATAACATTCCGTCCAGCCCGAACGGCAAGAAGTGCGGCTTCGTTCACCAAGTTTTCCAAGTCGGCTCCAACAAAACCGGTTGTTCTCTTTGCAAGCACTGTAACATCAACATCCGGCGCAACGGGCTTGTTCCTCAGGTGGATTTTCAAAATTGCTTCGCGTCCTTTCACATCCGGTGGATCAACGACGATCTTCTTATCGAATCTACCAGGCCGCAACAGTGCAGGATCAAGTATATCGGGTCTGTTCGTTGCGGCCATCACGACGATACCTTGGTTGATGTCGAACCCGTCCATCTCGACAAGTAGTTGGTTCAGTGTTTGTTCACGCTCGTCGTGACCACCACCAAGTCCAGCTCCCCTATGTCTACCAACCGCATCGATTTCGTCGATGAACACAATACACGGTGCATTTGCTTTGGCTTGTTCAAAGAGGTCGCGCACCCTCGCCGCACCAACACCGACGAAAAGCTCAACGAAATCCGAGCCACTGATGTGGAAAAAAGGAACGTTCGCTTCTCCAGCCACTGCACGTGCGAGTAGTGTCTTACCAGTTCCCGGAGGACCAACAAGGAGTATACCCTTGGGCATACGTGCCCCCATTTTGGCAAACTTAGTGGGGTTCTTGAGGAACTCCACGGTTTCTTTCAGTTCCTCAACGGCTTCGTCCACGCCTGCTACATCTTTGAATGTAACCTTTATCTTGTTCGGGTTCACCTTTTCCGCGCGGCTTTTAGTGAACGTGAACGCTTGATTGTTGCTTCGACCGAGTCCACGGATGATGAACGCGAAGAGCAGAAGTGTTACGATGAATATAGCGATATTACCCACGATGTTGAACCAGAAACTGCTATCAACACTCTTCTCACCCTCAACGGTCACACCATAAGATGCCAACTTGTTAATGTTCTCTATATCGTACCTGAACCATGGAGCGTAAACCGAATACGCGCGTCCTTGTTTCGTTTCGACTCTCAGATTTCCATCGTCCCTGATGATAACTTTTGCAATATCGGTCTCTCCGTTTCCAAGCCTTCTGACAAAGTCCGTGTAGCTCATGTTTATCTCCGCACCAGACCTTGAGCCAATCAACCCTTCGTAAATCCAGAAGAGAGAAAGAGCTAAGAGTATTAGGAAGATTATGGAACCGATGTTTCTATTCAAAGCCTAAAACCTCCTTTCACATCGACCGAAAGTCCAATTTCCTTCAAATAACCCTCGTCCTCATAGACGTACGCTACCCAGCAGATAACATCGTTCACTTCGAGAACTGGAACAAAATGCCTGAGAAACGTTGGAATCCTTTTTTCGTTGAAAAGTTCCTTCAACTTCTTACCGGTCCTCGTTCGATCGCCTTCCCTCCAAGTTCTTACTCTAACCACAAGCTGTTTACCAATTATATCACGAAACCGTAGGTTTATAAAGTACCCGTTCAGTTCCAGTTCAGCACCGGGGGGTACGACAACTTTTTCATTGTGTGGATAGTCCAAGTTTCCCATTAAGGCCCATCCGTACGACACCTCAAGCCCCAAATTTCTCCAAAAGGTGACTTTGAACGAAGTTTTTTCACACCGTTTAAACCTGGAGAGCTTTTCGCCATCGAGAGGTCTTTTGAAGTACTCAAGGGCCAACCGTCTCACGAGCTCTGTTCGGAGATAAAGTTCTTCGGGCAATTTGAAGATGATTCGACCACACAACTCTTGAATGGTATTCCTGTACGGGGCCAGAAGCGTTTCGATGAAGTTGTCAAGCTCCCAGATTGTTGTTGCTAAGTTAAGACCTGCTTTCTCAACACTGGGGTTAATTTCCTTGAGCATGGGGATAATCTTGTGCCTGATGTAGTTACGCTGGTATCTTGTGTCGAAGTTCGATTTATCAATCACAAAACGTAAATTCCTCGCAGTTGCGTAAGTTTCGATTTCTTTCCTCAGGAAAAAGATGAGTGGCCGAAAGAAGAGCCCTTGTAGAGGTTTCAATCCAACTAATCCAAAAGTGCCCGTACCCTTGGCCAACCTTAGAAGAATTGTTTCTAATAGGTCATTTGCGTTGTGTGCAGTGCAAATATATTGGGCTCCAATTTTGCGAGCTGTGTTTTTGAGAAACTCGTATCGTAGCTCCCTTGCCGCTTCCTCAATGGATAATTTACACGTCTGGGCGTATGCCTTAACATCTCCGGCACCTTCCGAGAAACCGATGTTCCTCTCTGTGCACAGTTGCTTTACAAATTCAACCTCAGCTGCCGCCTCCTCTCTGAGCATATGGTTGAACGTTGCAACGTGAATCTCCAGCGGTAGCTCTTGCCGTGCTCGATCGAAAAGGTCCAACATCACCACGGAGTCCACTCCACCAGAGACGGCAAGTAAGAGCCTTGGAGCCTTAGACTGTGAAAGTATATATCCACTTACGACTTGCTTGAAGTTTTCATAAATATCACTCGTTTTTTTAAAACGCTCACCCATAACAACAACGCCATCACATACCGCCGATTTGGAACGTTCCAGAACTGGAGTCGTATTGGAAGTAGCGATCTGGAATATCGGTGAGATAGAATTTAATGAACACCTTATCGATATAGTCCATTAAACTGCCGTAGGACTTGTAAGACAATTCCAGTCCAAAGTTTACCCTCCAGCAGTGAAGGGATTTATCCAGCGTTAATTTCAGGGACTGCGGTAGATTTGTTCCGAGGTTGTACAGTAAGGTGACGGAAACTTGTGGATCGACGTTCTTAAGTTCCATCCCTAACCCGAGTGCGTCTTTCCCACTAACGTTGTACGATAAAGTGTACTTCTCTCCTGGTTTTTCAAGAGTGTAAGTACCTCTGAGCAGGCCAGGAGTATCTTTCGACGATTGAGAAAAAGTAAGATTGACACTGCTGTTGTACCCAAAGAGCGTAAAGCTTCCAGTTCCCACGACACTTGAAATAAACTCCGGACGCTGAGTGATGGTGAGGGTAAAGGTCGTATATTTTAAAGTGTGAACAATTTGACTTGGAAACACACCTGGAGTTACGACGTAGTTAATACTGTAAGACGTTTGAATTTCTCTCCAGCTTGCACTGACGGAGATATTCTGAGGCCCGATTTTACCTGTCTTTGGATCGTAGTTGAAACTTATCGAAGTGTTAAGATTTATCGGTCCTATATCTGGACTGAATCGCAACGAATAATTTTCCAGTGCCGGGGTTCCTTTCAACATATCCCAACCACGTGTGATGGATAGGCTTACCGTTTGGGTATTGAACGCGAGTCCACCGGTGAGTGTGTTAGTATTTGTAGTTTGTGGTTCATCGAGGAATGCGTAAGATTGAGACCATTTTGTTGATAAGGATAGAGGACCAAACGCGTACTTTGCTTCCACCACGTAACGGTCACTAAGAGCAAGCAGTTCAGCCCTCCTATCACCCGTTATGTTCAACGTATTTCTCAGCGCAAATGAATATTGAAACGCGAAAGAAAACGGCCCAATTGTGTAGTTCCATGGTAGTTGATAGTTATAAGAGAGCGTCTGATTAAGGCTTTCGTTTTGGAACCGACCTTGCAGACTCGAACTAAAATTCAGAAGCTTGCTGGAAAGTGCCAGGTTGTAAGAATTTTGAAATGCAGTGTTCCATTCCTTTCCTAAAAATCCCGGATAACCTTCCGTTTGTGCACGAAATGAAATATCGATACTCGAAATACTAAACGTATTATCAAGTGGTAGCGAAAAACTTAGCCCCTTCAGTCCTCCTGTTAAGGACAAAGTAGAATTTCTTGCCCTTTCATCGTAGATCAGACTAGGGGTTAGGTAAAGCCTGCCGTCAGGAGAGGAGAAATTCAGCCCAAGTTTGTACTGGAAATTAGTATCGGATACGTAATTACCTTCAAGGTACGCAGGGCCATCGATCTTAAAATACGTAGCTCCGGTGTTTAAGATATGTCTGTATGTCAGCGGCAGGATTGTAAACTCCAGCACTTTTTTGCTGCCCGAGAAGAGTATGCGGTTCTTACTTCCTTCGGTCACATCGCGCGCGTTCAACTCCACGTTCCCCGAAGAACTCAAATCCAGTTCTACTGCCCATGGATCCACTTTGAAGGTGAACGATTGATTTACGCCGAGCTCTTTCCCAAAAACGATGGAAAAAGCGTACGGTGGCTTTCCTTCTAAAGCAGTCACGAAGATTGGATATGGAAAGAGTGGAACATTAAATACAAAGAGAAAGGCATTCTGCGCAATTATGTACTTGTTCTCAAGCACGGTGATGCGTGCTGCGACAACTTTGTAGTGAGGTTCCTCAAAATCACACGTCGTTACGTACGAATCGAAAAGCTCGGAAGTTTCGGTATTTCTGTCGTACTCTATCCTTCCACTGTATGCGTAAATAGGTATCTTACGTCCCTGATAATCGTACTTGTAAATCGCTTTTGCGTTCATAACCAGTGGTCGTTCGGTTTCGAACTCGTAGGAAACGTACTTTGCAACGTACTTTTGATCATCGAACATGAAAACAACGTTACCACTTGCCTCGATCAATTTGACTTTACCTTCGACCAGTGTTGCAGTTGCCGTATCGGTCTCCAGCTTGTATTTATCCCAAGTTATTTTTACACGCCCAAAGAGAACGGCACTGTTTTCTCGTAAAAAAATCTCATCAGCTACAACGCTCACGTTTCGCGCATGCCCAACATTGTTAGTGCCGAGAATAGCTACGAAAACGATAATTACAAAAAGCCTTGCGAGAAACTCTCGAATTCTGAAAGCCAGAGGTGTGTCGACAAGAAGGTACATAATTAAGCCAACGGTTGCAAATACGATGTTAGGTAACCAGACAGCCAACACGGGATCCATCATCCCTTCCTTCCCCAATCCCGAAAGCCACGCACCGGAACCCTGGTACAGAACGATGATAACGAACGTTGTGATAACGCCCCAGGACCTACTTTTGAATCCAAAAAGTAGCGATACGGGAAGACCTATGAGCACGATAACGAATGCACCGACCGCGTTCGCGTACCTTTGCTGGAGTTCTACGATCAGGTTGCTTGTGTTTATGCCCAGCTTTTTGTAAGTCATAAGTTGTTCCCTCAGTTCTTTGGAGGTTTTATCGCGAACGGTTTTTGAAGTTCTCAGCATCTGTTCTATTTCCCCAGCCACATCAAGTTTCATTTCCTTAAACTGCATTTCGAGCTTCAGAAAACCGCTCTCGAGTTCTACGACGTACATATTACCATCGAGTAGGTACCATCCGTCTTTCTTCTTCAGCACCTTCTTGGAGGTCAGTATCTGCTCATTTCCCTCTTCGTTTCTGAAAAGTACCACATCGTACAGTTCACCTTTTTCCTTGTTATATTCCTTGACGTAAAAATAAACGTCCCTTTCCAGCTCAACCAAAGTGTTTGTCTTGACCACTGCTTCCGGTGACTGGAAGATGTAATTGTAAAGTATTTGCGAGGATTTGTAGTTTGCCACCGGTACGATGTAGTCGCCCAACAACCAGCTTACGAATCCCAAAACGATTGAGAGTATTACGAATGGGGTAACGAGCTTTTTTGAAGGAACTCCATGGACTAACAACGCCGTGATCTCACGGTTGTTGTACAGATCACTTATGACCCAAAAAATCGCGAACAGCACACCAACGGGAATACCAAGAAACGTGAAATAGGGCAGGTTGTAGGCAATAAACAAAAACAACGTCTTTATGCCAACTCGGTTGCGTATTATATAATCCGAAATTTGGTACAGCCATTCGACACTCACAAAGACTATAAATCCGACAAGTCCCATTAGAAACGGTTTCATTGAGAGTTTTAAGACATATTTTGTCAAAGTTTTCAACGTTTGTTCCCTCCGTCTAAAATTTGTTTTTAGGTGACGAGTTTTCAATTTTGGTTTTTGAAGTATTCAAGCGAAAACTCCGACAAATTGTCTCCTTCGCACTTATAAAACTTTGCTGTCACGATGTAATGTGTTGCCTCTATGATCTGAACTGCAAAATCGGAGATCTCTTCTATTGCGCGTGCAATATCAATCAGCAACGTTCCACGCCTGACCAATCTACCATTCTCCTTCATAACTTCTATAACTTCATTTGCAAACTTCTCAAACATTCTATCGATGTACGCATCCTGCGCACACACTGCTGCAGCTCCCTCTATATTTTGATCCACATAGATGCGGAGTGCTTTTCTGAGCATTTTTTGTGCGAAAGTGAACATTTCTGGCAACAGAGCACTTAGGTTCAGGTCAGGTTCGCGAACGAGATTTGATATATTTTCGGCGATATCGTTCAAGCGATTCGAAATATCTAAAAGGACCTTAGAAACAACAACAGAGCCAAAGACTAACCTAAGGTAATAACCATGGGGGCTGAGCGACACACTAATCAGTTGTGCGTCTTTCAACACCTCTAAATAGGTGTTGTAAGCGTCCCAGTATTGCTCGGATATTCTACAAACTAGTTCAGGATTCCGCTCTTTAAACGCTTCAAGTGTAAGTCTCAAAGTATCTTCAACATACCAACCTTGCTTGGTAACCTTTTTTTTCAACTCTTCAGTACGTTCTTGCAAAAGCCACCTCATGCTGCTCACCTTAATTCTTTTTAATATCCATTTAGTATCCTTCTACCATAACCGATTTTTTCTTTGATAGAGCTTGAAAAGTCGTATTCTAAAGGTCTAAGTAGTACGATTTCATGCTCACTTTTTGAAACCGCGATGCTTGATACTTTCGCGACCACGTCGCCATCAACCACCAGGTTTACCGGGTCACTTGCGTTCACAACCACGTTCTCTGAACTTGGTATAACAAGGCTGCGTGTAGCCAAAAATTGTGGGGCCATGGGCGTAATTTCAAAGGCTTCAACGTTTGGTAGCATTATAGGGCCACCGAGGGCAAGTGCATAAGCTGACGAACCGGTCGGTGTGCTTATCACCAGTCCATCAGCGTGGTAATCGAACGTACCATCCTGCATACGAACGTGGAAGTCAACAATCTTTTGGTCGACGTCTTTTTGAAGTACAGCGTCGTTCAACGCATAAAGTATCCGACCGTTGCATTCAACCTTGAGTAACCAACGCCTATCTTCTCTGAATCTCCAGTTGAGTAAGTCGAATTTCAATTTTTCAAGCTCGTTCACGTGATAACTTGAGAAGAAGCCAAGCCTTCCAGCTTTAACACCAATAACGGGAAGCTGTATTTTCTTTAACGTCCTGAGTACCGTACCATCTCCACCGACCACAATCACGGCACGTGCGGAAGGCAAATTGTCGAAAGGTTGAGAACTCTCGATAAAGAAAACAACATCAAATTCAACCCTCAGTGTGTCGTAAACGATAAGAGCTTCCTTCTCATAATCACGCCGATAAGATATTCCCAAACCCCTGGAACCTTCTCCGATGTTTCTCATCATGCACGTTTCCTCCGACATTGCACAGTGACTCAAAACCTCAGCTTTAGTCCTAAGTCAATGAGTGACTGAACGAGGAATTTGTCTAGGAAAACGAGTAAAAGAATTGCAAGCAGCGGAGTTATATCAATATAACCCAACGGGGGTACAAGCCGTCTGATGGGACGTTCGACGATATCTGCAAGGTCTCTTAAAGCCCTGTAGAGCTTTGTAAACTGCAACTGTGGGATCCAACTAAGAATTGCTGCTATGACGATCACCGTAGTTTCGAGGTTTATCAGAATCCTTAACACGTATCCGACAGCGTAGAAAAAGTTTCCAAGAATGAACACACTAAACACTCCCTTCTTTTTTGATATTTTTTAATGTTTTGGCATTCATGTCCGTCTTTCACCAAAAATTGCCGTACCAATACGGATTATCGTACTTCCTTCTTCAATCGCTACCCAGTAATCGTTCGTCATACCCATGGATAGTTCAACGATTTCCGGGTATTTGTTCCTCAACCGCTCACGGAGTTCGTAAAGCTTCCTAAAATACGGCCTGGTTCTTTCCGGTTCGATGAATGGTGCCATTGTCATCAACCCAACAACTTTGATGTGCGTAAATTTTTGTGCCTTCTCAACTAATTCTCCGACATCCTCGAGATCAACACCTGCTTTCGATTCCTCCGGTGATGTATGCACTTCGATAAGTACCTTCTGTATCTTTCCGTATTTTTCGGCTACCTTGTTAATTTCTTCGAGTTCCTCAACACGCCAAACGGAGTGAATCAGTTCGCAGGCAGGTACAATGTACTTGACTTTGTTCGTTTGAATCCTACCAACGAAGTGCCATTCAATATCGAGCTGAAATTGGTTTGCTAGATTTACCTTTTCCCTTAATTCCTGCGCATAATTCTCACCAAATCGTTTCAACCCAAGTTCGTATGCGATTTTTATTGCCTCTAT
>JAUQPP010000062.1 GCA_030550315.1 Thermotogota bacterium
GAGAAGGTTACCTCAGATGCACTGAGGATTCCAAAACGAGCAATTAGAGAAGTCGCTGAAGCGTTGAGAACTTACAATTACTCAGCCCAAGCATCAAATGTGAACGTACCGGTGGATGTTATTTTCGGCGATAAGGACATTATTCTTAGCTTATGGCAGATGGAGAAAACAGCTGCAGCATTCCCGAAGGGTCGACTTCACGTTTTAAAGGATGTTGGACACAGCCCTATCTTGGAAGCTCCCGAAAGGGTTTTCCAGATAATTTTGGAAAACCTTTGAAAGTTTCATCCTCTTCTTGTTCGGATGGTCTGAAATGATAAAATTATTTAGCAAACCATTAGAAGACTAGCTGAAAGAGGTGAAACAAATGGCCAAGAGGTTGGGAAAGACTTTTCTTTTTTTTCTCCTAATTATGCTCTCGTTGATTGCAATTTTTGGTGTCTTGGGATATTATGCTTACGTAGTAGTTTCGCGAATCACAGGCGGTGAAAACTTCTCTGCCGAAGAAATTTTTGTTGCCCCTTCCTTTACCAGGGTAGAATACTCAAAAAAAACAGATGGGTTAGCGAAGAAAACAATTTCGAGCATTTATATAGCTCTATTTGGTGTTGACAAAAGGTATGTGGATGAAAATGGTAGAAGCGATTCAAATTTGCTGGTGAAAGTTGATTTTGTAGGTAGGAAGATAAAAGTTATCTCGATTCTTAGGGACCTCCTTGTGGAAATCCCAGGTTACGGACAAAACAAGTTCAACGCAGCGTTTTCGTTTGGTGAGGTTAAACTTGCACTTGGAACGCTGAATAAGACCTTCAACCTCGGAGTTACGAAGTACGCTGTTGTGAATTTTAGTATTGCAGAGCAGCTAATAGATGCTGTTGGTGGAGTTACAATAGAAGTGAAACCCGAAGAGTTAGAGCAACTCAATTTATGCATAAAAGAGTTGGCAAGACTATCGAAGGATGGATATGTTCCATTATTAACCACTCCAGGTACTCACTTGCTGAATGGTCGGCAGGCAGTGGCTTATTCACGCATTAGAAAGGTCGGAAATGGGGACATCACAAGAGTACAGAGGCAGCAAAAAGTCCTTGCTGAAGTATTCAAAAAAGCCAAGTCAATGCCAATTTCAACGAGACTCAAACTCATCGATATGGTTTCGCGCAATCTAAAGACGAACCTTTCGATAGAAGAGCTCAAAGTACTCGCTTTTGAAGATTACAGTACATACACCATGGAAACTTTCAGAATACCGGCATCGGGAACTTTTCGGGAGGCTATCATAGAAATTGCTGGTACCCCATCATTCGTCTTTATAGCAGATTTGGAGAAGAACAAGGAAATGCTTCACGAATTTTTGGAAAATTAGCTGAGTGATGAAACTACTGCTCTTGAAAGTCTCGTTCAGTGTGCAAGAGTCTCATCGAACAGGTTGAATAGCTGAGCATTTGTCGGCTTGTCGTTGTAGTATGGTCGTGTGCAGAAAGAACAACCAGATGTAAGGTAAGCTTTCTTAGTAATCTCGAGTAATTCTTCCGGAACTTTTATATCAGCTATGTATCCATTGTTGTCAAACGTTACGTTCGGTTCCAGATCGAGTTCGAATATTAAAAATCTTAATAACTGGACTTTTCGGTACCTCTCAAGAGAAGGAATGGGATGATTTTGGAGTTTAGTTCCTTTAACAGGTGTAAAGGCAAACAGTGCAATTTGAACCTGATGTTGTTTCATCAGTTTGAAGATATCGAAAATTTGGATATCAGTTTCCCCGAGACCTACGATTATGTGCGTTGTGATCCGTCCAGGATATTTTTTCGAAGCTTCGATAAGCAATCCAACTGTATTTTGAAAATTCCCGTTTCTGAGATGACTGTAGAGACGTGGGGCCACAACGTCCAGCGCGATGCCAAGGTTATCAGCACCAGCACTAAAGTACTCATCCACTTGTTGCAAGTTGGAAATCCTAGTTGACACGGAAATAAGGGGTTTATAGTCCCGTGTAAGGCTTGCGAATGTCTTATTTAACAAACCAATCAAGCTTATAGCATCTTCGTGTGCTCGCGCGTAGTTAACAACCTGAATACAGACACGTTTAAATGCGATAAGCTTTGATAAGCCCGACGAGTCGATTTCTTTCCACAGGATTCGGGATAGAAACCTCTCATCTGAAGAACTATTCCTTGCGTGCGTGCAATAGGCACAATCATAGACACACTTGCCATCTAACATTAAATAAGCGGTTGGCATTCTTTCTGCGCTCAACTGTCCGTTGATTATCTTCCAAGTCCAGTAAGACGCCCTTAATTTCATCAGGCAATCTCCTCTTTTGCAAATTGGATCTCGTAAAGTTTGTAATAAGTCCCTCGTTTTCTTAAGAGTTCAAAGTGCTTTCCTTCTTCTGCTATTTTTCCATCAGACACGACAATAATTCTATCAGCCTCGATGACGGTTGATAATCTGTGTGCTATCATTATGACTGTGTAATGCTTAGAAAGATTTCTCACCGCTTGCTGAATCCTGTGTTCAGTTTCCACGTCTATGTTGCTCGTTGCTTCGTCGAGTATAAAAACCTTGGCTCCGAACAATACTGCTCTCGCGAGCGCTATCAGCTGGCGTTCCCCGGCGGAAATACCCTTTCCCCTTTCGACGATTTCCGTGTGGATTCCTCTGGGGAGTCTTTCTATAATGTCCAGAGCGTGAACTTCTGCAAGTGCCTTTCTCACACTTTCTTCGTCGATTTCGTCGTGGAAAAGGCGTATGTTGTCAAGAAGCGTACCCGTAAAGAGTATGACGTCCTGCGGAACAGCAGAAACACATCTTCTTAACATCTGCAGGTCGTATTTTTCAATAGGAACCCCATCAATTAGAATCTGTCCCTTTTGTGGTCGGTACATCGCATTTATTAAATTCATTATCGTCGTTTTTCCAGCACCTGTTTCACCAACAATTGCAACAAGTTCGCCCGGCCGGAATTTTAGGTTTACGTCTTCCAACACCCAACGTTGGTTGTCATAACTGAACCAGACATTCTTAAACTCGATCACACCATGCTCAATTTCCGCCTTTCCCCCTGTTTCACCTTGAGGTTCTTGTTTCTCGTCCAGGAGTGCGAATATCTTTTCAGCACTGGCTGTGGTATTCTGGATAATATCGTACTTTTCGGACAAATCTTCTATTGGCCTCATGAACGTATCTATGTAAGAGACAAACGCAAAGAGATCTCCGAAGTTTAAAAGTTTACCAAGAAGGTATTTCGAACCGTACCAAATGATGAATGTCATCGTTAAGTAGTACAAGAAGTTTATTAGCGGTCTAAATATCCCGAAGACGTAGAGCTGATTCATCCGAGCTTTGAACAATTCACGGTTAATTCCATCAAATTCTTTCCGCTTGAAATCTTCGGCGTTGAAAAGCTTTATTACAGGCATCCCAGCAAGGTTTTCGGCAATGTACGCGTTTATCTTTGCAATCCCAGTTCTAACGGCTCGGTACGCTCTAATATCGAAGTACCTGAATACTCCCATAGCGATTATTATTAACGGAAAGATAAACGCAATATCAAGAAATAACCTGGAGCTAATCCGCCACATCATCACAATTACACCGGCAAGTAGAAAAACATCGTTAACGATGCTTGTAATCACCGAGGTGAAGAACTCCTGAACATTTTGAGTATCACTCGTAATTCGGGTTGTAATTTGACCGCTGGGATGTTTATCAAAAAAGGACATAGGAAGCTTAAGTACATGGTCGTAAAGCTCCCTCCTAATATTGTAGACAACGCGTCCTCCAATATAAGTCGTCACGATAATCGAAAGGTACTCGAAAAAGAAGATACCTGCTGAAACGAGAAGAAAGAGTGTTGCTTGCTTTGCGATACCTGCAAGTCGTTCAGCAGAAGTCAGCTGGTCACCAACTATGTAATCGTTAATCGCCTTCCTGACTATTTGTGGAGGCATCAGTGCAAAGTATGTCAACGTTAGAACAATTGCTATAGCCAAAAGCATCAAGTGAGCATAAGGTAGAGAATATTTAAGTAACCTCCAGAAAACGGATTTTTTCAAGTTAATTCGCCTCCGAACTTCAGTTCGTTTTAAAACTCCAGCCTACCGGTCGCTTTTGATTTGTAACACCTTTCGTCAGCTTTCTTAAGAACAGTCTTCATGTTTCCCTCAAGCGGATAAAGTGCTGCTCCGGCTGAGAAGGTAAGTCCTGTCTTGTTCTCAAAACAATCAAGAATCCTATTAACGATGCGTTCAACAACAACCCTATCTGTTGTATTCAGTACAATTACGGCTTCATCTCCACCATAGCGGAATGCCAGATCTTCTTTTCTGATGTTCAAATTTATGCACTTGCCAAAATTTCTAAGAATCTCGTCGCCTTTTTCGTGTCCGAACCTATCGTTGACTTGTTTGAATCTGTTCAAATCCAAAAATACTATGCAGCAGGAAGAAGTACTTGCTTTAATGAGGAACTCTTCAAGTACTCTCCTGGTTTTCAAGCCTGTGAGCATATCAACTTCGGCTCTCTGTTTTATAGTCTCAACGTACCGTTTATTTTCAAGTACAAGAATCATCAGATTTCCAAGTTCTTTGAGGATGTTTATCTGGTACTGGCTGATAGGTTTGAGATCGAAGTTATTATCCGCAAGAAGCATTCCCAAAATTTTTTCACCGTTCTTCAGTATCATCAAAGCAAAGTCTCTGTTTATGTCAAATTCTGTGGCAATCTCTGGAATTTCATCCTTTGTAAGTACGTGCACAAATCCATCCGCGTATTGGCTCAAGATTTCAAAATCTAACATCTTACCTTCGTATGGTATCTCAAGTGCTGATTTGAATTCTTTTGAGACAGTTTCGATGAAATCACGCATGTTAAGTTCAATATCCTCAATAGCCTCCCAAATTCTATGAGCCTCCTCAACAGTTCTTGGTCCAAGCGCCTTTTGGAAAATGAACTTTCCGTCGCTGTAGCTGAAGAACATAGCTCTGTTAAAGGCTCCCGAGTAACCTGCTGTGATACCTGTCAAAAACGCGTAAAATATTGTATTAAGGCTGCTATCCGGTTTTAGAGCGTATTCAATGATTATTTGCGAATTTAACAAACTCTGCGCGTACCTTGTTGCTTCGTAATGAATCTCGAAGAGTTTCGAGGAAACTTGCGGAGAAAGTTCTTTTATGAACTTTAGCATCAGATCCTTAGGGTGAAGTAAAAGGTCCTCGTACTTTAGCAAATACGTTCCGTAATCAGACTTTAGTAGCACTGCTTGTTCTTGGATACTTTCAACAATTCGCACCTTTTCTACCGAAGCATTTGGTAACTTTCGTGCGATCCTCCAAAACCTATACAAATTTTCCGGGACTTTCTCCCAATCAGAATACACAGCTAATTCGACGGAGAATTTGAGATTATAGTTGAGAATTTCGTTAAGCACATATGCTATGTAGCTATCGAGATAGGCTATCTTTATACGTCTTTCAAATTCGTTCCAATGGACTACCCTGACGGTAATTTGTCGTGCTACCCACTCGAGAAACTTCTGGTCTCTTTCGTCAAAAGGAGCGACGTAGTGACTGTCTATGTCGATTTCTCCAAACACACTTCCGTCATTTTTGAAAATCGGAACAACAATTTCACTCTTGGTTAGAGGACTGCAGGACAAGTAATTAGATTCCTGAGTCACATCTTGAACTACAAAAGTTACCTTTTTCTCCGCTGCTTGTCCACAAATTCCACGTCCAACTGGTATTCGAACGTGCTCAGTTGGCTCTCCAACGTACGGTCCAAGTACGAGCATACCTTCCTCATCCATCAAGTAAAAACCTGTCCAGTTGTAGTACGGTACATGCTTGTCTAATAATTTGGGTATTTCTTCAAGAAAAACTTCGTTTGGAAGTTTTTCGATTTCGGATTTCAAAAACTCAAAGAGTTCATCTTTGTCGTAGTAATCTCCAGCCAACTCCCCGTGTCTGAAGTGTATTGCAGCTTGATATACAACATCTGAGAGTTTATCCAACTTTCCCTTTTTCCAAACAGAGAATGCATCAACAACGATAACCTTTTCACTTTTCCCATCCACGACAACCCAGTCTTTTACGCCGGGACCGGCTATGAGGTATATGATGAAATCTTCTCGCGACAAATCAAGATCCTTAGCGTGTTTTCGAACGAACTGAGGAACAGAATCCTTTAGTTCCTCCCTGTACCTTTCAAATTCGTGCGAAAACTCCGTCAGTTCTCTGCGTGAAACGCTCCTAAGAAGAGCTTCGAAATCATCAAAGTAGGATTCGTAATTTTTCGTTATGGGCTTAAACGGCAGCTTTTGCCAAAATTCGTACCAAAACCGCTTTTCAAACGTTAAAATTTCTAGGAAATCTTCAACGTGGTTTTCAATCAAACTCCTCATTGAATGCACCCCTTTGCTCTTTCCTTTCATCAATTATTTCACATTTCAAGTCATCAGTTACCCTTATTATCAAAATACGCGTACCGTACGTGATTTCCAGTATGTCCCCAGGTTTCACTTCGTATGCTGGCTTCAGAGGTCTTCCATCCTTTTTAACCAGACCAGCTTTTGAAATTTCCTGTGCTATTGTACGACGCTTTATTATCCTGTTAGCCTTTAAGAACTTATCCAACCTCACATTCTCACCTTTACTTTACAAACATTTACAAAAATCTTCGAAATTTCCACTTTCATTGAGTCTAAAGCCCCGCAAATTGTGTGCGGGGCCTCAGAAAAACTTGATTCGCTTCACGAACTAGATATATTATACCGCAGTAGTACCGATTTGGTCAACGGAATTTTTCAACGTCTGCTATTCATAGTGCATCTCGAGGTACTTGTTTGAAGCGTTCCAAAGCATATATTCGTTGATTCCCAAATCTTTTAGGGCTTTAATCTGCTTTTTAATTGCTTTTTCATCGTACACTATGTGCCCTTTTACCCATGTAGCTGTAAACGATTGTATCCATGGCCTGATTCGAGCGGGTGATGGTAATTGGAGGTTTCTTTTTATACCATCGAGCACGGAATTGTAAACCGTCTCGTAAGGATATGCGTCTGGAACGGGCAAACCAAATACCCCGTTAGCGTAGTGACTTGGATAGACCATTGGACAGATGATATCAGCGATGCTTGAAAGAGCTTCCCAATGTTGACCAATCCCAACATCATCAATGGCAGTGCTTGAAAGTCCGAATACATCAATCGCAAGGGGAACTCCGTACTGTTCTAACTCCCTCCTTGCGTAAAGCAAAAACCTTTGAATAGCTTCTGGAAAAGATTCATTTGGATCTTGCTGCCTGAGATCAAGTTTGGCTTTCATATCTTCTCTTAGTTCCGGGAATCTTATGTAATCATACTGTATCTCGTCGAACCCAACTTCTATGGTCTCTCTGGCAACCTCTACGTTGTATTTCCAAAGTTGTCTGTCATATGCACTGGCCCAAGGAACTTTATAGATTCCCGTGTAAAGTTGCCCACTATCCTTGTAAACAATAGCCCTTTCCGGATACGTTTTTGCATAGGACGGGTCTTTAAAACACACAATCCTCGCAATCACATAAATTCCATTAGATTTTAGCTCGTTCAATATCTCTTTCATTTCTTCTTTCGTGTAAAAAGCACGTTCGTTGGCGATAGGTACCATCTTTGACCCGATATCCATTTTAAATAGAAGAAATCCGTCGTCGTCCTTTACATCTATAACGAAAGTATTTAAGTTATTCCTCTTTGCAAAGTTCACCCATTCCCTTATTTTTGCTCGAGTATCAACAGAATAACGTGTTAAAAATATGCCGCGCACGTCTTTCTTTGCGGCTTCTTTCTTTGTAAATACTGGAAACTGTATTTCATCGAACTTTTTACCAAGAACTTCGCTCAACGAGCTACTTAAGAAGTTCGATCTAACCCACCCAACTAGGTCCCCGTTCGGAGTCTTTCTCAAAACTTTTGTGTATTCAACACCTTTGTACTCTTGCTTATCAATTGGCCGAACAAAGTCTCCAATTTTCAGGCGCCCTATTTCCCGTTTAGTCTCTGGGTTTTCTATTAAACTTACCGGTGTAATTTTAACAAACGCATAGTCGTTTTTTGTGTTAAGTTTGTCGGTTTCGACTATTTGTGAGGTCAGTAAGACTGGCTCATCCTGGGATTGTTTATCGTTTTGAAAAACTTGATTCGAGGTTGTCGGCGTTGCTTGAGTAGAATTTTGAAATTGCATGTTATGTTCTGAAAGTTTGATAACAATCCCTTCTGATGGTGTAACCTCTTCCGCTTTTTTTCCGTCGTTACTGCCGTTAGACTGCTGGAGTGCAGTTTCAACGTCCGCAAGCTTTGCATCGGTTGACTCTCGCGTATGAGGAATGTTTTCTTCGGATTGGTTAGGTACAAGATGGTTTGTTTCTTGAGCAATTTTGTCTCTTTCTTTCGGCAAAACCTTGCTTTGCCGTGGTTCTTGCATGTTAATTTTCTTTACCGGATCGGCTTTTAAATTTTCTGAGAAAATTCGAACGCTAACCACTATAGTTAATCCTGTAAGAAAAATCAAAGAAAGAACTAAGATAATACTTTTCCAAAATTTACTTTCATGATTAACGTTACGTTGAGCGATAATGTTTGAACTCTTTTGACTAAACAAATTAATGAATCTACTCAACTTGCTCTTCTTGTCTTCTCCTCTTTGCCTCTCCATACTGAACCCTCCAACGCGAAACTTATCGTATGAATCTGTTTTTTTGTTCCAATGCCACGTCAAGTTATTATAGCATTTGAAAATTGATACATCAAGTTATCGAAAGTAAAGAGAAAAAACTATTGTTGACCTCCTCCCCGCATTAAAATGCGAGGATTCTTCGTGCGGTGTGTTAGCTTACTAACCTTAACCGCACTGGGCTGGTCAAAGCCCCTACTCCTATTCCCTTATGGAAATTCGGAGATACCTTTTTGAGTATGTTTAATGCTCCATTTACATCAGCATTTATCACGACTCCACATTCTTTGCAAACATACAGTCCACGATACACTCTGTTTGTCTTATCAACAGTCCCACACTTTGAGCATGTTTGTGATGTGTACGATTCGTTTACTTGTATCACTGTTATTCCATTTACCT
>JAUQPP010000063.1 GCA_030550315.1 Thermotogota bacterium
TAAGATACTTCTATTTGCCTCAATTGTGACAGGAAATGGTAATTTAGGTTTCAAGCTTAAAAAAAGAAGAAATAGGCATCAGAGTCTTTTTACCTGTCCTAATCCCATTGTTGTTTTATAACCAACCCCACTATAGAACGCAAAATTAGCTAAAATATTGGCGGTCTTTATCACTGATGGTATTTCCGGTAACTTGTATTTTACACTACCCACGAAGCCTTGGATGTAAAAGTGGCTAAATTGCACTCTTTTTTGAATAATATCACTTTCAAGAATGACTATCTCTTTGAACTTGTCTCTCAGATTTTCATCAAATTTAAATGAACAATGAGTGTTCCATTTACAGAGCAAGCTTGTGAAGATTTTTTCTGGTTCGGGTTCCCTTAGGTGTAGGTCACCAATTCTAAAGCATGTTGGTGTGTAAAACTTCAGTGCTATCTCTCTGTTCTCGTTTACGCTTTCAAGCAATTCTTCTTCAGTCGTAAATCCAGACCACGGGTCTTCTGGATCAACGGTTAGCAAGTTAATGATGAATTTCACTCTTTCAAGTTGTATTGGAATTGCACGAGCTAAGAGTTCGTAGATTTCGCCAGATATTGCTTGAAAGACATTATCGTTGAGAAATGTGAGTCTAATCTTGTAGAGTTCCCCCTCGTTTATCTCAAGTGTTGAGTTCAGTTTTCGGCCTAAGAACGAAGAGACGGTAAAAGCTTTATTTGGAACACTCGCGTGGAGCGCAGGTGCTAAATTAGCATCGGCCTTCTTCAGTAAAGAGAACAACCAACCGTGAATTTTTTGGCCGACAAAAGAGGTTATTTGTCCACTACTGATGGCTTGCAGAGTTAGGACAACACTGTAAAACATGTGTTTAACCTCCTTGAAATGGATCGACATTTTTCAAGACTATTATATTTTTAAATTACCGACAAACTCAATAAGTAGCCTGTTTCTAAAAAGTAACACTTCGATGAATGAAATCGAAAAAATCCCGCGGAACAAAGCCGCGGGTTTTGATAACAAGTTTAATGTGGAGTCCCGACGAACTTCAGAGAGGAGATTTTTCTCAAGAGGGTTCAGAGTTCAAGACCACCGTCGATAATGATAACTTGGCCGGTAATGTAAGTGCCGTCGAGAATGAGGAATTTGACCAATTTTGCTACTTCTTCGGGTCTTCCAAACCTTCTTAGCGCGATTCGTTCGAGAGCCTTATTCTTTAGTTCTTCGCCCAGACGTTCCGTCATAGGTGTTTCGATGAATCCTGGTGCAATTGCGTTGACTCTAACATTTTTTCGGCCGAATTCTTTTGCCAAAGATTTTGTGAATCCAATAAGTCCAGATTTTGAAGCGGAGTAGTTAGTTTGTCCAATGTTTCCTTCGAGCCCAACAACGGAGGAAATGTTTATGATCACACCTTCGTTTCTTACAATCTCTTTGATGCAAGCTTTTGTGAGGTTAAAGGCTCCAGTAAGGTTTACGTTTATGACAGAATCCCAATCTTCATAACTCATTCTGTAAAAAAGGGTATCTTTAGTTACACCAGCGTTATTTACCAGAATATCGATTCTTCTAAATGTTTGTATTATTTCGCCTATAACTTCTTCTATTCGAGCTCTATTTGTAACATCTGCAATGAACTCGTAGTATCCAATGTTGGAGGGGTCTTGATTCTGGTTTAGTCCAATCACTGTGCAAGATTCTGAGAGGAGTTCAGCAACGATTGCCCGGCCTATCCCTCCAGAAGCCCCCGTTACGATGGCAACTTTGCCTTTGAGTCGTTCACTCATTCTTCCACCTCGCGAAGAGTTAGACGTTTATCCACAAATGCTGAGATGTATATTGCGATGAATAGTTTCAGTGCATCAAACCCAATAAAGGGAACTACTCCAACTTTGAAAGCTTTATGAAAATTACCCAGGTGCATTCCCAAAACAAGCCAGCCAAGTGTGTAAATCACCCCGAGTCCAACAACTCCAGCCAGAATTTTGTTGAACCGACGCAGTTTTGAAATTAGGTATGCGCTGACTGGGAATGCAACAAGGTAACCACCGGTTGGTCCTACCAAATGACCAACACCGCTTGAAAAATTTGCGAACACGGGAATGCCAATTGCGCCGAGAATTAGATATATAGTAAGGCTAAGAAATGCCCAGCGCGGTTTTAGGAGGTAACCTGCCAAGAAAATTATTAAAACCTGGAGCGTGAAAGGAACTGGTCCGAGTTGTATCGAGATTTGTGCACCAGCGGCAGTTAGAGAAGCAAATATCGATGCCAAAGCAAGGTTGAAGAGGTATTTATCGGAAGCTCTTCTCAAGTTCCTCACTCCTTATTTCGTTGAAAAATTCAACGAAGTGGCGAGCGGTGTGCCCAGCTTTTACTAGCATGCTTGAGAGCACGTTCTTTGGTCCCACTTCCACAAATTCTCTTACTCCCAACTCAAGCATGCGGTTGACGGATTGATACCACAACACGGGACCACTTATCTGCTCAAGTATGAAATGTTTAATTGTTTCCGGGTCAGTCGTTTCCCGAGCTGTGCTGTTCATTACAATCGGAACTTTCGGTGGTTTAAACTTTATGTGTTCGATTTCCTTGGCCATTAGTTCTTTTGCTTCATTGAGCAATGGTGTGTGGAATGGACCAGAGACTTTTAACTCAATAGCTTTAATTCTCTTCTTTCTCATTTCTTCAACAAACTGTTTTACGCTTTCAGTTTTGCCACTGACAACAACTTGATCCACGGAGTTGTAGTTTGCAATGTAAAGTTGTTCGAATTTTTTCACCTCTTCTTCGACAACTGAAAGATTCGCTCCGAGAACAGCTGCCATGCTGCCTTCTCCCGGTTTCACCACTTGCGAGATGAATTCACCTCTTTTTCGCACCAAATATATTCCCGTTTCAAAGTCATAAACACCTGCCACGGCGAGTGCTGTGTATTCACCAAGGCTATGCCCAGCTACAAAATCAAAGTCAACTCCGAACTCTCGAAGCTGTTCGTAAGCTACGTAGCTTGCCAGGAATATAGCGGGTTGAGCGTTCTCGGTAAGTTTGAGAGTTTCCTCGTCACCGTCCATGATTTTTTCTATGTCAAACTTCAGTACAGCCTTGGCCCTTCCCAAAAATTCAAACCAGGTCTTGCATTTGGAAAAGTCCTTAGCCATACCTGAATACTGTGAGCCTTGCCCGGGGAAGATAAATGCCCTCATACCACTGCACCCCCTTGGAAAGTTTGCTCGTACAGGTTCTTGACCGTTTCGAAAAACTCCCGAACAACTTCCTCTATGACCTCTTTTACTGGTTTTACCTCTTTTATTAGTCCGACGCACTGACCAGCCATGAATGAACCTTCTTCAATGTTTCCATCCACAACAGCCTTGCGGAGGCTCCCAACTAAGACACGTTCAGCTTCTTCAAGATTTGCCACCTCAAGTTCCCGCACCTTCTTTGCGAAACGCGTTTCTATAACTCTTGCAGGATGCCCGAGCTTTGCCCCAGTTACGACGGTATCTCTGATGGAAGCTTTCAGGATAAGTTGCTTGAAGTTTTCATGCGTATCGGCTTCGGTGGTCGCGATAAAACGTGTGCCCATTTGGATTCCCTCGGCACCCAACGCAAATGCGGCAGCCATTGAACGCCCATCGACGATACCACCTGCGGCAATTACCGGGATGTTCACAGCACGTCGTACAGCGTTGACTAAAACAATGGTTGTCACTTCTCCGATGTGTCCACCCGATTCCATGCCTTCGGCAATGACGGCGTCAGCACCTATGCGTTCCATCATTCTAGCCATGTTATCGGATGCAACTACGGGTATGATAACAATACCAGTGTCTTTCAGCTCTTTAACATACTTTGAAGGATTTCCGGCTCCGAAAGTGACTACAGGTACGTGCTCCTCGATGACCACTTTCACAAGTTCGTCGACGTAAGGGGATACGAGGATGATGTTGACACCAAAAGGTTGGTTTGTTAAATCCCGAATTTTTCGTATGGCGTCCCGTAGTTCATTTGGTTTCATGGGTCCAGAACCGATAATACCAAGTCCCCCAGCGTTTGAGACAGCTGCTGCAAGTGTTGGGGTCCCAGCCCAGGACATGCCTCCCATGACAATTGGGTACTTAATTTTTAAAAGTTGGCATACTCGATTGTTTTCAAAAAACTTAGAAGGATCATTCATTTCTTGCTCCCTCCGTCCCTCCCGAAGCTATCTTGCTTCCGAGCACAAGTTTCGCTTTGGCAACGAGGCTGTTGTTCACGTAGGCTTTTCCTTCGACAATAAAGATGCCCATTTTAGATTCGATAAGTTTCACATCGTACAAAAGTTCGCACGGAGGTCGAACTTCTCTTTTGAATCGTGCATCATCTATGCCAAGGAAAAGAGGTACAACCTTCTTCCCCGAACCAGCTATTTCCCGCAATAATAAAATTCCCGCGGCTTGAGCCAACCCTTCTATGACGTACACACCTGGGTAAATCGGGTATTCGGGGAAGTGCCCTTTTAGAACGGGCTCTTCCTCAGAAATGATTTTCTTTGCGAGGATTCGATCATCTTGTATCTCCAACACTTCGTCCACTAATAAGATAGGTTCACGGTGAGGTAAGATGTTCTCAATTTCCTTTTTGGAAAGCAAGAATCACACCTCGCTTTTTCACGCTTCATACTTGCCAATAACGATACAAGCGTTGTGACCACCAAATCCAAAGGAATTCTTGATGAAATTCCTAATTCTGGCTTGAGTGGTCTGTCTTGGAATTTTGAAGTAATCTGGACCATCCAATTCATCAAGGTTAGGCATGCCATGAACAAAGCCTTCCTCCATTTGGATTATACTCGCTATCGTCTCAACTGCTCCAGCTGCACCTAAGAGGTGCCCAATGAGTGTTTTGGTCGAGTTAATGTATACGTTTTTGGCATGTTCTCCGAGAGTATTTTCGACAGCCTTAAGTTCAACTTCATCACCAGCAGGAGTACTTGTTGCATGGCAGTTCACGTAGTCTATGTCTTCTGGTCGTAATCCAGCATCAGCTAAGGCTGATTTCATGACGGCAGTCGAACCGCGAGCTTCGGGATCAGGTGCGCTGAAGTGATAGGCATCGTCGTTCATCGCAAAACCTTTCAACTCTGCCAGGATTCTTGCACCTCGTCCTTTGGCGATTTCTGCAGCTTCGAGAATAAGTACACCGGCACCTTCTCCCATCACAAAACCATCACGGCTTTTATCAAAGGGCCTAGATGCCTTCTTAGGTTCATCGTTCCTTGTGGACAGGGCTTTCATCGACGCGAAACCAGCTATAGGGAGTGGAGCGATAGTAGCTTCGCTTCCACCAACGATGGCAACATCCACATAACCGTGTCTAATCAGCAACGCTCCCATTATAATTGAGTGAACAGAGGTTGCACAAGCACTTACAGGTGCAAAGTTTGCTCCCTTTAATCCAAATTCCATCGCCACAACGCCACTTGCCATATTGATGAGTATCATGGGAATGAGAAATGGACTAACACGTTCCGGTCCGCGTTCTTTTAGCACTTCGTTTTGCTCGGCAAGGGTGAGGAATCCTCCCATACCTGATGAAATAAACACACCAGTTCGTTCGGCGTATTTCTCAAGTTCGATACCACTCATTTCAACAGCCATTTTGGCTGACGCAAGAGCAAACTGCGAGTATCTGTCGAGCCTACGCGCAAGTTTCCTATCGATGTAATCCTCTGGTTTGAAGTCTCGCACTTCCGCAGCAATTCGAACCGGCAAATTTGAAGCATCGAACGAGGTGATGGTGTCAATTGCTATCCTCATGGATCTAAGATTTTCGGAAAACTCTTGAATACTCTTACCAAGTGGGTTAATAGTTCCCATGCCGGTGATGACAACTCTCCTGCGCACTACTCTCCCCTCCCTATTACTATGGCGAAAGCCTCAGGTCCCACATGTGCCGCAATCGCAGAGCCAATTGTTGTACTGCCAACAAATTTTGAGCCAAAGAATTTTGCCAATTTATCAATTGGTGGCTTCATGGAAGGAACAGTATAGGCTCCTACTGCTATGAAATTGTCTAGGATTGATCTTTCCTTCAAAAACCTTTGAATAATTTCGTACATTACTTTTACCCCAGCATCGATGCTTCGACAAGTTGCAACAGATGAAACCTCACCCTCTTCATCAACGGTAAGAATTGGTTTGATACTCAAGAGTTTTCCAATTAACGCCTTTGCCTTCCCAATGCGTCCTCCTTTGTAAAGATAATCTAGGGTTGGCACAAGAAAAAGAAGAATAACCTCTCTGTTGAAGTTATCTACATCTTCTTGCGATAAACTACCGTATTTTTCGTAGTGTTTCATAGCCCGCCAAACAATGTAACCCTGCTTTATGCAGGCTGATTTTGTGTCCAACACCTTAACGTTGGAAAGATTTAACTTTGAGACCATGCTCTTGATAACACTGTACGTGTTACTGAGTTTCGAAGAAATGGTTAGTATGTAGACTTCATCACTGCTAAGAGATGTCTCGCGAAGAGTACGTTCAATGTTCTCAGGGCTTGGCAAAGACGTAGTTGGAAAACCGCCTTCCCGCTGGACTCTGTAAACGTCGGTCGATTGTATCGTCACTTTGTCGAAGAATTCCCTTTCCCCTATGTAAACTCGTAGTGGGAGTAGTTTGAAGTCGAACGGTAGTCTAATGTTTGGAAAATCATATCCGGAGTCCGTTATAAAGGTCACCATGGCTTAACCTCCAAATTATAAAGAACCGCAAGTGTTAGAGTGATCACAAAAAATTATACCTGTGAAATGATTTTTAGTCAATACTAAAAGTTATTGAATGTAAAAACTTTTCTATTGACATACTAATAATGTTATGGTATATAAAATTGAGGGTTACATGTTCAAAACCTTAGTAGGTGTTAAAAGCTAGTAGGTTATGGCAGTCTGGTAAAGGGGGTATTGACGTGGAGGAAAGGATAAAACAAATCATAGCCGAACAACTTGGAGTTGACGTTTCAGAAGTAACGCTTGAGAAAAGTCTGACACAAGATTTAGGAGCTGATTCGTTGGATCTCGTGGACCTTGTGATGGCTTTTGAAGACGAGTTTGGTGTAAAGATAAGTGACCAGGACCTCTCAAAGATAAAAACTGTCGCGGACGTTCTTAACGCGTTGAAAGAAAAACTATAGTCAGTACTAAGTAAGATTTTACGAAAGTGCGTGGTGTGTATGCCACGCACTTTATTTTTAGTCTTTTTCTGTGGTATAATTAGAAAAAACGGAGGATCAAAATATGAAGGTGTTGGGGCACAGGGGCATACCAGTGCTTCACCCGGAGAATACCATTAAATCTTTTTTAACTGCCTTACGTTACGGCGCGGATGGTCTGGAAACAGACGTGCGGTTGACTGCTGATGGTGTACCCGTTTTGATACACGACGAAGATTTGGAACGTTTGGCAGGAAAAAGTCTAAAAGTTTCCAGGCTAACGTTGTCAGAGTTGAAGGAATTTTCAATCAACGGTGAAAAAGTCCCGACACTTGAGGAATTTCTAAGGGTGATACCTCCTGGAAAATGGGTAAATTTAGAGCTTAAGGAAGCTGAGGCCGGAGAATTGGCAGTGAAGTTCGCACTATCTCATTATGATGGTCATCTGGTGTTCAGCTCGTTTGACCACGAGTTAATTGAGTTCCTTAAGTGGAAGTATGGACAAGCAAATTTTGGTTATCTTTTCGATGAGCGACATAAAAATCTTAGCTTCAAGGATATTCGCAAGCTCTTTGCACAGCGGACGTTTAGTGCCCACATGCCTATTGAGCTCAAATTAATAGACCCAAGAAAGTTCCTTGCTGTATGCAATTTGGTGAAGTCTCTTAATTTAAAGCTTGTACTATGGACGGTAAACGAACCTTCGTTAATCGAAGATATTCGCGAATTCTTGGATTTTGTGATAACTGACGATGTGCGCTTGTTCACTTAATATACGGAGGGGTAGACGGGTAAAGTGGCCAGGGAAATCAAATTGATAATACTTTTGATGATCTTGATGCTGGTAACAACTTGGTTATGGTACCAGTATGGTTCAAGATACGTTGGGTATTTGTATGACTTGAACACGCAGTCCAGAGAAATACTTGATTTGAAAAGTTCGTCTTTGAATATTGTTTCAGAGAGCGTAGAGGCAGATCCTGCAAAAGCTCTCGCACAATTTGCGCGCAAGGGTGTGCGGATTGTTGTTGGCCCTCCGACTTCCGGTAAGGCCAGTATCTTTTTACCCTACCTTAGGAAGTTCAACATGGTTGCGTTCTCTGCCACAGTATCATCCTCAAGTGTGCTCAGATCTGGTTATGTGTTTTCATTGACTCCGTCGAACGAACGCATGATTTCAGTACTCGAGCACTTTTTGCAAGAGTTGGGTGTCAGGAATCTGTTGCTCATTCTTGATCCACTGAACGCGGAATACAGCGAGGAATACTTAGTGTTGGGAAAGAAGTTCAATGTCAAGCACATTCGTTACTTTAACGAAAAAAGTGTCTCGAAGATAGATTTAGAGGACGTTGATATGGTGATTCTTACGCTCAATTCAAGAGACGCAGCACGCGCTTCAAAGCTGTTGCGTCAAATGAGACCAGATATAAAATTGCTGGGTACAGACTCGGCTATGAGTCAGGATTTGATTAACTTTGGTGGAAATAGTGTGGAAGGGATGTTGGTTCTTTATCCACACAAAATCGAGAGAGAGCCAGAGCTGGAGTTAATAGAGGATTGTTTGAAGCTACTTGAGAATTATCGATTCCTCACTCCTGAACAGTTCAGACGATTCATTCAAACAAACGTTCTGAAATCCGGCGGATACAACGTTTATTTCTCCGGTCATTCCATCGTACGGCCAATTTTTCTCTATGTGGTTAAGAGTGGAAGGTTTGAGGTGGTTGGGACGTGGAGGGAATGAGAAAAATATCTCGTGAGGAGTTCTTTAGTAAAAAGATAAGTGCAAGTTTGTGCTATTTCTTCTTGATTTTGGTTACTTTATTTTCAGTGCTTTTTGTAATTATGTATTTGCATGATACCATTCTCGTAAGACGGGTTAAACATTACGGGAAGCTTCTAAAGGCTTACGAGTTGTACGTGA
>JAUQPP010000064.1 GCA_030550315.1 Thermotogota bacterium
AATCCTATAATGCTCTTCCTCATCAGCTGCAAGGTAAACGATTTGATCTGTCACCTTTCCGTTAACAACCTTCCGGTACGGTGTGATGAGGAACCCAAATTTATCGATTGTTGCATAAACAGCGAGCGATGTGATAAGACCAATATTTCCACCTTCTGGTGTTTCAATCGGACACATCCTACCGTAATGTGAATGGTGTACGTCACGAACTTCGAAGCGCGCACGTTCTCTCTTTAGTCCACCGGGCCCCACTGCGGTTAACCTTCTCTTGTGGGTCAATTCCGAGATTGGGTTCACCTGATCCATGAACTGAGAGAGCGGATTTGTCGCGAAGAAGCTATTTATTGCCGCTACAACACTTCTCAGGTTGACGACGCTGGGAATTGATATCTTATCCAAACTGGTGTATGTTGCTAACCTTTCCTGAATTTGGTGTACGGCCTTAGAAAATGCCCTTTCGAATTCCGCGCCGTACAGTTCTCCTACAGTTCTTACACGTTTATTGGCCAAGTGGTCTTTTGTATCAAGTGTTTCTGGATGCCTCTCGACCTCCAGCAACATCTTCGTGACAAGTATTATATCCATCGGGGTTAATGCATTGAACGATTCAGCGTACTCAACGTTTTCAACATCTTTCGGGTTTTTACCCTCTATTTCAACGAGATATTTTCTGTAAGCGTTCGTCAATTTTTTATTCATCTTGTAGCGTCCAACTTCGGAAAGCTCAAAACGTTCTTCATTGAAGTAAAGGCTATTCCAATAATTCTTTGCGGCGTTGTATCTGAATACCTCACCAGGCCTGAGCTCGCGATAGATTTCCATGTACGCGCGAAGCTCGCTAATTTGCTCTTCCTGAGGAATCTTCAGCCTTTCCTTCAATTTAAGGTATGTCTTGAACATGTACTTGTTAACGACCTTTATGCGCTCGATCCCATGTTCTCTGAGCACTTGAACAAGCGAGGGAGTTAGAATACTTCCTTTCTCGGCCAATACTTCTCCACCTTTTGAGCGAACGGTCTCGAGAATAACAACACCATTTGCGTGTTCTACGGCGTAATCGTCTTCCACATCAATATACGCTGGGAAGAGTGAAAGCACATCAAGATCGTTCTGATAACCAAGTGTCTTCAGAACAAGGAAAAGGTTGAGTCTCTTTCTTCTATCGATCCTGGCGTACAGTGTTTCATCGTTAAGGTTCAGCATTATTTCGAGCCATACACCCCTGACAGGTAGGAAGTGTGCTACGTAAATGGGTTTAGCACCAACGTTTCTCGTCGGTTCTTCGACGAAATAAACACCAGGACTTCTGACGAGTTGGCTAACAACAACACGCTCAACACCATTTATCACGAACGTTTGATTCTCCGTCATCACAGGATAATTTCCAAGGCTGACTTCCTCTTCACGCATCTCCCCGGTCGAGAGATCCGTTACCCTGACTGTCGCATAGAAAGGTGCCACGTAAGTCAACAACCTTTGTTTACATTCTTCCACGGAATTCAACGGTGCACCGACCCTAAAACCTACAAACTCTAGGCTAAATCCTTTGTCTTTCCTTCCCTCACCCTTGACGGAAGTGATAGGGCAGAATTTTTTGAGAATCTTCAAAAGCCCGGAATTTACAAGCTCTGAGAACGAATCACGTTGAATTTGCACGAGGTCCGGCACATTCAAAATTTCGGAAACTCTCCCAAACGAGAACCTCGTTCTGTTCCCAATCTGATAGGTTTTCATTCAATCACCTCTTTCCAAATTGATTGTACTCGGACAACCACAGCTGAGGGAAGAAAAAAATAAAAAAGACACAAGGTGGAACTGACTGTAACACTCGTTGGTAAATTATTGCGGACTTTGGGGGTAATAATACACCAATTATATATTAAATCACAAAAACCCCGCACTGTAAATCCTTGTGCGGGGTTTGATACATAATATTATCTTTGAGGAAACAGTTGTTACTTAATTTCAACCTCTCCGCCGACTTCAGCAATCTTTTTCTTGATCTCTTCGGCTTCTTCTTTCTTAACACCCTGTTTGATGAATGCGTCTGGAGCTCCAGCCTTTTCAACAAGGTCCTTAGCTTCTTTCAAGCCAAGTCCGGTGATTTCCCTGACAACTTTGATGACCTCTACCTTCTTCTGACCGAAGCTCTTAAGAAGTACATCAAAAGTATCTTTTTCTTCTGCTGCAGCTGCTGGAGCTGCCGCTGCTGCAACGGGCATCGCTGCCATCACTGGGGCTGCTGCGCTTACACCAAATCTTTCCTCAAGCATTTTCACAAGCTCCGCGAGTTCGGCAACTGTCAACGACTCAATGGCTTTCACAAGTTCTTCCAACGTCATAGTCACACCTCCATGAACGGATTTTTACGTGTTGTTTTGAAACAAAAGTAACGCGAGATTACTGGTTCTCCTTCTTCTCCTTGATGGCATTAAGCACATAAAGCATACTTCTCATGACACCTGCAAGTACGTTGACAAATCCGCGTATTGGAGCCTGGATACCACCAACAACCATTGCCAGGAGTTGTTCTCTGGATGGAAGTTTTGAGAGTTCTTCGAGCTGTTCTCCTGGAAAGTACCTTTTTTCAAGGTAGATACCTTTGCAAACCGGTGTTCCTTTGTTCTCTTTGATAAAGTTGTTTAATATTTTTATGGCTTCAACTGGATCCCCTTGCGTGACGTAAAGCACCGCTGTCGGGCCAAAGAAAGCTTTCTCAGCTGCCGCAACGTCGTACTCCGCGTTTCGAAGCGCCATCTTGAGGAGCGTGTTCTTTACAACTTGGAGTTTTGCACCGCTCCCCATTTTCTCACGTAAAGCCCTTCTGAGCTTTGTCATCTGGGCAACTGTTAACCCGGTGAAATCTGCGAAAAGTACGAGCGAAGAGCTCTTGAACGTTTCAGTCAATTCTTGAACCAGTTTCTCTTTTTCAGGTCTCCTAAGCACACGTCCACCTCCAGTCTTTGAAAAAATTAAACGCCTCTTTCGAGGCGAAACGAAAGAACATGATCCCGCGTTAAAGCAGGATACAGTTCCTTCGTGCCTCGTGCAGGTGCCCCCCACGGGGACTTTATTTACCCTGCAGTCTTCGGCAACACTTGTATTCTACCAGATGCTCTTTTTCCGTGGTTACCCCTGGGTAAATCTTACATTACCTCACTGTTACCACAAAGAACTCGCTTTTCACCGGTGGTTATCAACCAAATCTCCAAGTTTTGGAGGGTACCAAGTAAGTTGTACTTCGAGGCGGTTTTCGCGGAGGGAGAAACTTTTAACGTATAGTCCTTCACCGCGAAGTACAACTGAAATTCCTTTTCGTTTAGCAATCTCAAACACTTGCTGTAAATTCAAACCTGTTAGGTCAGTTACTTCATTCTCACCGTTTTCACCAATAGTGGTTTCCACTGTAGACTTCGTAACGTTCGAACTTGAATAATCGCGCAATATCTGCACAACTTTGGCAAACAGCGGTGCAGCAACAACACTACTCAATTTCTCCTTCTGGGGACTGTCAACCCAGACAATGATGGAGTACTGAACATCGGAGATAGTTGTACTCCCAACAAAAATCGCCGTGACGTCCTTTTTACCAGGCTTCTGGGCTGTGCCCGTCTTTCCAAAAATTTTTAGACCTTCAACCTTAGCATTTATTCCCGTTCCTCGCTCCACAACGTCCGCAAGCATCGATTTGACTAGTTCGACCGTACCGCTTGAAAACAATCTTTTGGCACTTACCTTCTTTTTCTCATCCAGTGTTGGGGTAACGTAAATTCCATCGTTGAAAATAGCGTTTACCGCAGCAAGGAGCTGCAGCGGAGTAGTTCCAACCGATTGACCTATCGACAAATAAGCCCAGTCGGTTTTATACCACTTTTCGATCGGTCTTAACACCCCTGGAACTTCTCCAGGCAACTCGATGCCTGTCGGACTTCCAAAACCCACAGCAGAGTAGATTTCGTAAAGTTTCTCCTGGCCGTATCTTTCTATCAGTTTTCTAGTTGTCTCCACGGTAACCACGTTACATGAGTGCACTAAACCATCGTACAAGTTAATGTCTTTGTGCGCTTCGATATCTTTGATGGTTACTCTCAGGTTTGGGTCAGGTTTGACGTAGCCCGGACAGTAAAATCTCGTGTCCGGTGTTACAACACCAAGTTCTAACGCGGCTGCAAAAACCAGGGGCTTAACTGTAGAACCAGGCTCGAAGTATCCCATGTAAAAGGTGGGCCACGACTGTGTTGTAAAGGCGGTGCGTAATCTTCCAGTCTTTGTTTCCATTACTATGACACCGACTTCCGAGGCTTCTTTTTCCTTTTGGAAATCTGATGCGACATCAAAAAGCCTTTTCTGTAACAAACTATCTATTGTAATTTGCACATTTTTTCCGTTCTGAGGAGGCACCTCTATTTTTTGAAATTTACCACCGATGAATCCAGAGTAACTAACGGAAGTAACCCCGTCTCTCACCGGCCGCAGGAGTTTATCAAAATACGCCTCAATTCCGCTCAAGCCAGTTCGCGCTTCAGTCTTACCGATAATGTAATCCATTCCTGCACCGGAGAGTGCTATTCTCTTTTCCTCAGGTTCTATACTGACGAATTTAAGGTATTGAACCGGGATCTTCCTGACGATTTCTTCTCTGCTGGCAAAAGCACCCAACTTTAGAAAACGTACCTTTTCTACGTCTTCCAGCTTATCAACGACACCAAAATTTCCCATCATCCTGAGGAAATCCGGATCCTTCTTGTAAGCGTTACTCGATACGGATTTCAAAAATGCGACATCCAAATACGCAGCGTAAACCACTTCACTCGTTGCAATTAACCTTCCCTTGCTGTCGTAGATGTTACCACGAAGTGCGATTTGCTTTGTGGAAATCGCGTACCTATGCCCCTTTACGTTATCCCAAATTTTTAACGCAAATAATCCCACCAAAAAGGTGAGAAGCATGATTGCCGACAAAACTCTTCGCGGATTCGAGTATTTGAACTTTGGAGTCAAATCGTTCATATTTCAATCCCCAGGAGAAAAGTGATTCAGTCAAAAAATTAGTTCACCAAGTCCCTTCCAACCGTAATTTTAGCTATCTTTTGGTTCAACACTTCGATTTGTTCTTTAAGAACCTCGAGACTTCTGCGCATCTCCAAAACACTACTCTCGATCTTTGCTGCCTTCGATGATAAGAGTATACTCGCGAATATCAAAAGTCCAAGAAGAACAAACGGTACCAAATAAGTAAAGAGCCCTAAACTTCGCTCGGCTTGTCGCTCAACAACAACCTCTCTTGGCTTTGCCCTTGCCAACGTCATAAATATCCCCCTTCGCTCCGCTGATTTAGTTTTTTAAACAGCCCTGACAAGCTAACTTCCGCTCCGCTCATAATCTACGGAAAAGACAACGGAAAGATTACTTAAACGCTTAAAAAAACGCATAAATCACATTTTAGCTGCCCATTGGTCTAAACCTAACCAAAGCACGCACTTCAAACTAATCGGTTACTTTTTCCGCTACTCTCAGTTTGGCACTTCTTGCTCTCGGATTCTCAGCAATTTCAAGGTTGCTCGGTTGGAAAAAGTCACCAACGATCCTCAATCTGCTGTCGTCCTTAAAAGCCGTCTTGACCAATCTATCTTCGAGGGAATGAAAAGAAATCACCGCAATTCTCCCACCGAGACTTAGATAATCGGGGGCAAACTGTAAAAATTTGGATATATTTTCAAGCTCCCGATTGACCTCTATCCTAATTGCCTGGAAAGTTTTCGTTGCAAAGTGCCGTTTTCTTGAGTGTATCTCCCTGTACGGAAGCGCTTTTTTGATTGCTTCTACAAGTTCTCTCGTCGTGTGAATTGGACGACTTTGCACTATTGAACGTGCAATCCTTCGAGCAAAACGCTCTTCACCGTACCTGAAAATTATCTCTGCAAGCTTATCTTCAGGGTAGGTGTTCACGACTTGGTAGGCCGTTAAGTGACTTTCAAGGTCCATTCGCATATCGAGTGGTTCATCCTGGTTAAACGAAAACCCCCTACCTTCCGCTTTAAGCTGGTAGGTCGACACACCGAGGTCGAGGAGTAAACCGTCGACCTTATCAATCTGTAGAAGTTTAAGCAGGACGGGTAACTCGGTGTAGGAGAATTTGAAGAGCTGAACGTTCGGGTAGGATGCCAAGTTTTTCTCCGCTATTTCCAAAACTTCACTGTCAACATCGATTCCGATGATACGACCACCATAAGCCCCGATCCGCTCCGCTATCGCTCTCGTGTGCCCGCCTTCCCCTACTGTACAATCTACGTACACCCCGTCCGGCTTCCAAACGAGAAGATCCAAGACCTCGTTCAGTAAAACAGGGATGTGACGTTCTTCGTACGTCCTATTCATATTCAACTCCGCTCCGCTGTTTGGAAAAAGCCTATTTACATTGTAGAACATTATCGAGCAATTTTGCAATTTTTTTGGGTGCTTTTTCACATAAGGAAAAACTTTTATCCGTGCGTATTTTTGGTGTTGTAGTGAGGGTATACTTAAGTATAATAAAAATTTACAAAAAATGGAAAAAAGAATCGGGGGTTGGTCCCCCGAAGCTATTTACTTTCCAAAATAGGCAAAAGCATTAAGGAACTACGCGTGTGCCTGTTTCTCCCTTTAGTGCTTTGTCAAGCACTGCCATATCGGTGATGATACACTCCCGACCAGTTGCTGATACGAAATCGATGGCAGCTTCTATCTTTGGCCCCATACTACCGGATGGAAACTGACCTTCGGCCAAGTACCGCTTTGCTTCTTCAACGGTCAGTCTGTCAAGTTCTACTTGATCGGGTTTTTTGTAGTTCAGACATACTTTTTCCACTCCGGTCAGTATTATTAAAACATCGGCGTTAATCTCTTTTGCAAGGAGCGCACTGGCCCTGTCTTTATCAATCACCGCTTCAACTCCGTGAAGGTAACCATTTTCCTCTATAACTGGAATACCACCACCACCCGCTGCTATAACAATAACATCGTTCTCGACAAGCATCTTTATAACATCCTTCTCCACAATATCGAGCGGTTGCGGAGATGGCACAACCCTTCGCCACCCTCTTCCCGCATCTTCTTTCATTATCCAACCCTTTTCAATGGCAAGCCTTTCCGCTTCTTCTTTTGAGTAGAACGGTCCAACAGGTTTAGAAGGCTTCGCAAAGCCGGGGTCGTCTTTAGATACAATTATCTGTGTTACAAGTGCCACAACTTCGCGCTTAATTCCTTTTTTCTTTAGCTCGTTCCTCAGCGTTAAGGATATCATATATCCTAAACTACCCTGAGTCTGTGCGTCGTTTACGTCAAGCGGAAATGGTGGAATAACGTGTTTTGCAAGATCTTGTTGCACGAGAATATTCCCTACCTGCGGACCGTTACCATGTGTAATGGCAATGTCGTAGTCTTCAAGCATCGTTGCAAGATAATTGGCTGTTTCGGCGAGGTTTCTTATCATGTTTTCCGCAGTTGGTTCCTCACCTGGTCTGTTAACCGCGTTACCACCTATAGCGACAACAGCAAGTTTTTTCATCCTTGTCCTCCTCTCTTCTAATAAATATAATCAAAAAAGAAATTTTTTCAAAAGTTTCTTCATGCTAATGCTACCGCCAACGCAATCGATACAAACTTTGAATCGCTCGTGTCAGCCCTCGAAATCACAATCACAGGTGCACGTGCTCCCGCTATTATACCGGCTATTCTTCCATTCGCAAAGTACACGGCCGATTTACCAAGGAAGTTACCACTGTGAATGTCTGGAACGACTAATATATCCGCATGGCCCGCCACTTCACCTTTAACACCCTTGACCTCCGCTGCGTAAACGCTCAGTGCGTTGTCTATTCCGAGCGGTCCGTCAATTTTGCAGCCCTTTATCTGTCCCCTTTCGCTCATTTTTGTCAAGATAGCTGCTTCGAGAGTTTCTGGCATGTCGGGATTCACTGTTTCAACAGCTGCGATAAGCGCCACTTTTGGCATCTCGTACCCGAGTTTGCGTGCAACACCAACCGCGTTTTCGATTATCTGAACTTTTTGTTCGAGCGTAGGTCTGATCACCATTCCACCATCGGTAATGAAAATCAACCTGTTCACACCGGGTACTTCGACAACGGCCACGTGCGACAAAAGGCGTTCGGTTCTCAACCCATATTCTTTATCGAGTACCGCTTTGAGCAGTGTTGATGTCTTAACCAAACCCTTCATAACAATGTGCGCTTTACCTTCACTAACATACTTGACCGCCATCCTCGAAGCTTCTTCTTCCGTTTCGCAGTTAACAATTGGGTATTCATATCCAAGTTCTTCGAGGTTCTCCTCCACCACAGCCTTTTTGCCAAAAAGGATTGCAGAAACCCCAAGTTCTCGAGCCTCGTAAACGGCTTTCAAAGCCTCCTTATCCTCCGCACCTGCTATTGCGATAACCTTCGATTTACCTCTCGCAAGTTCGATAATCTCGTTCATGCTTCTTAGCATACAAGCACCTCCAAATCTTCTAGCAGTTGCATAGACCACACTCACGAAAGGTATTTCGCCGATACGCAAATGTAGGTCATGGCAAGCAACGCTTCAAAAATTACGTCGTATCGCTCGTGAACCAACCGTACCTTACGTCCATCGATGCGTTCAACTAGTGGCATCGACGAAACAAGATCTGCGCGTAGTGTATCGGAAAATTCAACAACAAGTTCGACAGGGGGGTTAAACTTAAATACTCTAAAATTCTCTCGAACGGAATTTTTAACATTCTGGGCAGCTTGTTTTATCTCTTCTAGCAAGCTTCTTCGTGGTTTCATCACGGCACTGTGCCGCCCTATGGCTCTTTTCGTTTCCACATACACCGCATTTGGTATGTGCGCTTTGGTTTGCCATACAGCTTTGTCATCACCAACCAGCATAGCAACAGGGACGTCGAAAATCCCCGCATATCCAGCGTTAATAAGCGCTTCGTTCATATGAATACCGTTTATCCAAATGTTGTGAATCGATGTACTTGAGTAAGTGTGATCCATGTTTGATTCC
>JAUQPP010000065.1 GCA_030550315.1 Thermotogota bacterium
ACGTCTTAGCTGATCGTCATACCACGCAGACTTCCCTTGATTTCTTGCTACTTTTCCGCAAACTTAAACGTGGAAAGATAATCGGAGAAATACCGGTTACTCCGGTGAATCACTCCGCGGAGGTTTCGTCCAGTTACACTCCCCCGATGATGATGAGTTACCAGTATCCAACTGCACGTGTAGCAGAAGACCAAGACGATTTGAAGTTCGACGCTACATTTGAAGTGAGCACTAACGAAAGAATAAGCTACGTCCTTGGAAAATCGGATGCATTGCTCGAAAAGGCAGTAGAATTTGTCATTAAGGACGAATAATTGTGGAACATCTGTTGCAAAACACCAACTTCCTTAGGAGATTGAGGGTAGATACTGCATATTGAAGGACAATTAAGTCCCGGAAAAGTGTATTTTGAGAAGTTTTTAACCTTAATTTAGAACCCAAATGCCATACTACCAAAGAGTGAGTAACTTAATAGCAAGTTTGAGTTAACATTAAATTCTGTTAACTTCTTACCGTTAACTGTCCAACCATCTTTGGAGAATCCTAAAAACATAATACCACCCACAGATAGTTCAGCGAACGAAATCTTCAAAGACGCTCCAACACCGATTGAAGCTGCGGTGTAACTGATGTTCGCACCGAGATATCCTTCTAATTGTCCATTTTTGAGATCGTCAAGACTGGTCTTCCCTTCGTTCACTTTCTTAGCAATCGAAAAATCAATCCCTCCAAAGCCAATAGACGCAAACAGCGAAACGTTGTCGAAGCTAATCTTCTTCAATCCCATACCAAATCCTCCACCAACCGAAACTTTGAACGTTCCATCCGTCGTAGTGTACTCCCGCTCGCCACCAAATCCAAAACCACCACTGTAAAGTCCTCCAGGTACTATTCCGTATCCAAAACCCCCAAAAGCAAGAATTCCATCGTTAAAACTTCGAACGTCCACAATCGGAACGTTCAAGTTTTTTAACTCACCTATCAACGAACCACCGGGAAAGTAAAATACCAACGAACCACCACCGCCAAAGTTGAAACCAAAAGTGATACCGAGGCTACCAAGTAACAGAGTAATAGTTAATAATGCAACCACACAGGATGTTTTAGTAAACATACCAAACACACCTCCTCTATAAGTTTGTTTTTTCCTTTTCGCTACCGATTCAATCGAAAACTACCGAATCCCTATTCACCACGATCTCTATGCGATTTATCTTAAAACCATTATAGCAGGCTCTTATTTTTACAGGACTATAGAAACCTTATCGTGCAACGGTCATAGCAAACGTTGATATTATACCACAGCCCAAACTGCACAAAATTCCTTGCTAAAAGTCAGCGAGACTTTCGTAGACGAACTTCAAAAATCCACACTCAATTTTTCCCATGACCGCAACAGCCTCATTAGAACCATAAATTGTAAATATCTCATCCTCTTGCTTTAGCAGATAAAGATGGCAGCATCTAAACTTTCTCAACATCCTCAAATCTCACATGGGAAATCCTTTAAGGTTTCAAATTCTCTATTGTAAAAGGGCCACAACCAGAAAATGAATGAAAAGACTAGAAAGAAATTCACCCCTCACATCAAACATCATACTACCTAACATCTTCAATTATCAACAAAATTTGAGCTTCAAGGCGCTCAGCCTAACAGTCTGAAAGTGAGTTTTGAGTAAAAAAGACTCAAATATGGAGTTAGTGAGAGGGAACTGAGTTTGTGCCACACCAAACCTCACCTGCACTAAAAACGTCAACTTTTCCCAAAGAGAACTGAATTGAAAGGATAAATGCTTGCATCTTTTCCTTTCAACTCTGGCTAAAAACACTGTCAAAAGCTCTCCTATGCTCGTTCTTTCGTGTCAATGCTTTGGCATGCGTTTGCTTTTCACAAAGCTTTCGATTAGAAAAGACCTTAGCCAAATGGTATACTCGCAATTGCAAAATGATAGTTTAAGGTATGATTAGATGCTTTTGATTGGTCAGGAGGGGGCGGTAAGTGTGAAAGTGATCTCGATTGACGAAGCAGTCGAATTATTAAAACCCGGCATGACTATTATGATCGGTGGCTTTCTCGGTGTCGGTACTCCAGAGAAACTCATTGATAAGATTGTCGAAAAGCGGATAAACAACTTAGTCGTAATTGCCAATGACACGGCAATGCCAGACCGTGGAATCGGAAAGTTGATAGTCAACAAGTTGTGCAAGAAAGTCATTGTATCACACATTGGGACTAATCCGGAAACTCAAAGGCAGATGATTAATGGGGAATTAGAAGTTGAACTTGTCCCGCAAGGCACGTTAGCCGAGCGGATCCGCGCTGGTGGTGCAGGGCTGGGCGGAATTCTTACACCGACTGGTGTTGGAACGGTCGTGGAGGAAGGCAAGAGGGTGATTGAGATAGATGGTAAGAAGTACCTTTTGGAACTTCCACTGAAGGCGGATATCGCACTGATTAAAGCCAAGAAGTGCGATTATTATGGCAACCTCGTCTATAACTTGACGGCCACAAACTTCAATCCCATCATGGCCATGGCAGCGGATATTGTTATCGCTGAAGTTGAAGAAGTAGTCCCCGTCGGTGCGCTCAATCCCGATGAGATAAAGACACCAGGTGTTTTGGTAGATTACGTCGTTAGGTGAAACGGGGGAGTGATGAGCAATGGTTGATCCTAAAGAAAAGATCGCAAAGAGGGTTGCCCAGGAACTGAAGGAAGGGGACCTTGTGAACCTTGGTATAGGACTCCCGACACTTGTCGCAAATTACATCCCCAAAGGAGTTCACGTATTTTTCCAAAGTGAAAACGGAATCATCGGCATGGGCCCAGAACCGGAGCCCGGATTTGAGAATAAAGACCTTACGAACGCTGGTGGTGGATACGTCACGGCACTTCCCGGTGCCATGACATTCGACAGCGTGTTTTCTTTCGCGCTCATCAGGGGTGGACACTTGGATGTCACCGTCCTTGGGGGTCTCCAGGTTGATGAGGAAGGGCATCTTGCAAACTGGATGATTCCTGGAAAGATGATTCCGGGTATGGGCGGAGCGATGGACCTTGTAACAGGTGCCAAACGAGTTATCGTAGCGATGACACATACGGCCAAAGGAGAGCCAAAAATAGTCAAAAAATGCACGTTACCATTGACCTCAATTAGAAGAGTAGATCTTATTGTTACCGAACTTGCGGTGATAGAGCCTACAGACGAGGGATTGGTACTGAGAGAAATTGCCGAAGAAACCACTGTGGACGAGGTGGTAAAACTTACCGAGGCGAGGTTAATCATCCCAGACCAAGTCAGAAGATTTTAAGGAAGTGCAAAGGTGGTGAACGCGCATGGAATACCCCAAGGCAATGATTAGGGTTCGGATGAGCCAAGCCGATGCTCACTATGGTGGAAACCTTGTTGATGGTGCGAGGATACTGCAACTTTTCGGGGACGTCGCAACTGAACTACTCATACGCTACGATGGTGATGAGGGATTGTTTAGGGCGTACGATAACATAGAATTCCTCGCTCCAGTATACGCCGGAGACTATATAGAGGTTTACGGGGAAATAGTTGAAGTGGGGCGAACGTCGAGAAAGATGAAGTTCGAAGCTTACAAGGTGATTAGGTCAAGGCCTGACATAAATGAAAGCGCAGCAGAGGTTCTCGATGAGCCGCTTTTGGTTTGTCGTGCAAGTGGCACATGCGTTGTTCCTAAAGAAAAACAGCGATACCAACGTTGAACCTGACTCGCTCAAAAGGAGGCGGGTGGCATGGATAAACTCATAATTACCGTTGCGGTAACGGGAGCGGAAGTAACCCGAGAGCAACAACCAAACCTTCCAATCACACCAGATGAAATTGCGGAAGATGTCTACCAATGCTGGAAGGCTGGCGCCTCTATTGCACATATCCATGCTCGTTTACCGGATGGTACCCCAACACAGTCGAAAGAAGTGTATGCGGAAATTAAGCGGAAGATCCGTGAAAAAGGTTGCGACATAATAATCCAGTTTTCAACCGGGGGTGCCGTTTGGCACTCACCTGAAGAGAGAATCCAGTGCCTTGATGCAGAACCCGAAATGGCAACTCTCTCGGCAGGTTCTTGCAACTTTGGTGACGACGTTTTCATGAACTCACCAAAGTTTATAGAATTATTAGCTCAAAGAATGAAGGAGAAAGGAATTAAACCTGAAATAGAGATATTCGAACCTGGCATGATAGAAAACACGCTCAGACTTGTGAAAAAGGGTCTCCTTGAATTACCACTACATTTTGACTTTGTGCTTGGTGTCCCTGGTGCGATGACTGGAACAATAGACGATTTGCTTTTCCTTGTCCGTAAGTTACCCGCCGGCTGTACCTGGTCAGTGGCCGGGATTGGACGCTACGAACTCCCACTGGCCGTTCACGCAATCGTGATGGGCGGTCATGTCCGTGTTGGCTTTGAGGACAACATCTACTACAGAAAAGGTGAACTTGCAAAGTCGAATGCTCAACTTGTAGAAAGAATTGTGAGAATTGCCAAGGAAGTTGGAAGGGAAATCGCGACACCTGACGAGGCACGTGCGATACTTGGTATTCAAAAACGGGAGGGGAGATAAGGATGAAGGATGTAAAAGGTTGTCCATTTGGAACACACAGGGTTATCGAACCAAAAGGCACACTGCCCCAAGCAGCTTATAGAATCGACAACGGTACGGAAATTTACAGAAATGAACTTCTCATAGACGTAAAAACCTTAAATGTCGATTCAGCCAGTTTTACGCAAATAAAAGAATCGTGCAACGGAGATGTCGAGTGTATAAAGAGCACCATTCTGAACATTGTGCGCGAACGTGGCAAGTTGCAGAACCCAGTAACTGGTTCCGGAGGTATGCTAATTGGTGTCGTTGAAGAGATCGGACCTGACTTCCCAACGGATTTGAAAGTTGGGGATAAAATCGCAACACTTGTATCACTCTCCTTGACACCACTTCGCATCGATGAGATTCTGAGCGTGAACATCGATACTGATCAGGTTGACATAAAGGGGAAAGCCATTCTTTTTGAAAGCGGTATCTACGCGAAACTCCCCGATGACATCCCGGAGAAACTTGCACTCGCAGTACTCGACGTTGCTGGTGCGCCTGCTCAAACACGCAAATTGGTCAAACCGGGCATGTACGTCTGTATCATCGGGGGAGGTGGAAAATCCGGTATACTGTGTGCGTATGAAGCGATGAAAGCTGTAGGAAAAGATGGCAAAGTTATAGTCGTCGAATACTCGCCTGAGAATGCCAAACGCATTGAAGACCTTGGACTTGCTCATCATGTGATCGTTGCTGATGCGACGAAACCTGTTGAGGTTTATCAAAGGGTCATGGAAGTAACTGGTGGTCGTTACTGCGATGTGGTCATAAATAATGTGAACGTCCCGGCCACTGAAATGTCTTCAATACTTATCACAAAAGATGAGGGAATCGTGTACTTCTTTAGCATGGCCACATCATTCACTCGTGCAGCACTTGGTGCCGAAGGTGTTGGCAAAGATGTTACGATGATAATTGGAAACGGATACACCAAAGGTCACGCCGAGGTAGCCCTCGACATTCTGAGGGAATCGAAAGAAATAAGGCAACTGTTTGAAAAATTGTACTGTTGAGGATTCCTCTAAACAGCTGAGAGGAGGAAAAGCATGGCAAGGCATTTCAGAGAAATACCTCTTTGGAGGAACGTCACCGATGAAGAATGGAACGACTGGCGCTGGCAGCTCCGAAACAGGATAATGGATGTTGATACACTCAAACAGGTTATCAACTTAACACCTGAAGAAGAAGAGGGTGTCAGAAACACGCTCAAGACTCTCCGGATGGCCATCACACCGTATTACGCAAGCCTCATGGACCCGGACAATCCAAAATGTCCCATCAGAAGGCAAGCAGTTCCAACTGTGAAAGAACTCTACGTTTCCCCCTGGGATATGATGGACCCGTTGCACGAAGATGAGGATTCGCCGGTTCCGGGGCTCACCCACAGGTATCCAGATCGCGTATTGATGCTCGTAACGGATATGTGTTCGATGTACTGCCGACACTGTACAAGACGTAGGTTTGCAGGTCAACATGATAGGTCCAGAACCAAGCAGGAAATCGATGCAATGATCGAATATGTTAGAGAAACTCCACAGGTACGTGATGTGCTCATCTCAGGTGGTGACGGCCTACTCGTTGGTATGGAGATGCTCGAATACATCCTCAAAGAGCTTAGGAAAATCAAGCACGTTGAAGTCATAAGGATAGGAACAAGAGCACCTGTTGTCCTGCCACAACTGATTACTCCCGAACTCACAAATATGTTGAGGAAATACCATCCCATCTGGATAAACACACACTTCAACCATCCAAAGGAGATAACACCTGAATCCTCAAAAGCTTGCGAAATGCTCGCGGATGCTGGAATACCACTTGGAAACCAAACAGTTCTCCTACGTGGCATCAACGACAGTCCGTACATAATGATGGAGTTGGTCCATCAATTGGTCAAAATCCGTGTGAGACCGTATTACATTTACCAGTGCGATTTGTCACAGGGGTTGACACACTTCAGAACATCAATCAAAAAAGGTCTCGAAATCATGGAAGCACTGATAGGCCACACGTCTGGCTTTTGCGTGCCATCATTTGTCGTCGATGCTCCAGCTGGTGGCGGGAAGATCAGAGTCATGCCAAACTACGTTATTTCCATGTCGGATCACACCGTTATTCTGAGAAACTACGAAGGCGTCATTGTAGCCTACCACGAACCGGAAGACACTACCAGCGACGTAGATGACTCTGAATATAGGGAAAAATACAAATTCTCCGGTGTTGCGAGCCTCTTTACGGACAAAAAAATCAGCATAGAACCCGCCCACTTGGAAAGACACGAAAGAATACGAATGTGGAAAGAACGTAAGAAAGCTGAAGAAATAAAAAACGAGACGAATGCCGTGGAAAATGTGGGAAATGCGGTAAAGAAGGAGGAAACAAACGTATGAACATCGATGAAATCTACGTTGGGCAGGAGTACGAAGTAAAACGCATAGTCACCGATGACATGGTTAAACTCTTTGCAGAAGCAACAGGGGACAAGAATCCAGTTCACCTTGATGAAGAATACGCGAAGAAGACCATCTTCGGTAGACGCATCGCACACGGAATATTGTCCTTGGGCATTATATCAGCCGTGCTCGGTACTGAATTCCCCGGTTCCGGCACAATTTACTTAATGCAGAATGCAAAATTCAAACGACCGGTTTACGTTGGTGAAGAGGTCACAGTAAAGCTTGTTGTTAAGGAAATAGATAAAGAAAAGAGAAGAGTTCTACTCGATACATTCGTGATTAAACAGAACGGTGATTACGCTATCGAAGGGGAGGCACTCGTTAAGATTTGAACTCAACACTACAAAACTTCCTCAGCACGCTTGAAGACATTGAAACATTGGCAATAGTCGGTATCGAGAAAAATACCGGTAAAACTGAAACTTTAAACTTCGTGGTGACCCGGACAAAGCACCGTCGAAAAATAGGCCTCACCTCGATCGGCACCGACGGTGAGGAGAAGGATCTTGTCTTCGGGACTGTAAAACCACCAGTCTACGTGGATGAGGGCATATTTTACACCACCACGGAACTTTTCTTCCGCAGACGAACAGTTTCATCTGAGATATATTACGTCTCTGATAGAACAACACCTACTGGAAGATTGATCGTTGCAAAGGCCTTACATCCAGGCAGAGTTGTCATTTCCGGGCCGACGGACAACACTTGGATGAGCGAAATCGTCAACTACATGCACAAGTTCGTAGATTTTGTTATCATAGACGGTGCGCTCTCGCGTTTTACCCAGGCAAGTCCAACGATAGCGGATGGTATAATCCTTGCAACAGGAGCCGCATATTCCCTAATAGTTTCGGAGATAGTGAGACATACAAAGTATATCCATACACTTTGCACGTTACCGGAAGCACCACAAACCGAAAAAGTTCACTTAATGGACAAGAATACTGTAACACTTTACGATGCGCGAACCGGCTGGATAGAAACAAACCTGGAAACGGCGCTACAGCTCCAAAAGGATGAGAACGTTCTCAAAATGCTCGAAAAATCAGAGAAAATATACATCCCAACTTCTCTCACCGATTCGTTATTGAGCCTTGTCAAAGACAAAGAGATTATCGTGCGTGATTTCACAAAAATCTTTATTTCTCAGGAAAAATACCTGAAATATAAGCCACGGATTCGTGTACTCAGAAGCACAAGGGTTGTTGGTATAACGGTAAATCCATTCTCGCCAACAGGATACGTACTTGATGCAAAGCGAATCATCGAAGAATTGAAGAAAGCTCTGCCCAACGTTCCCATTATCGATGTTAGGAGGGATTTTGATACTGACGATATTTCCACAGAAAAGGGAAAAGTTTGAGAAACTTGTTGGCTTTGATTTCCTACGAGAACAACTCGAACCAAAAACACCCTACGGGGTCAAATATTTCAAGCACATTCAACCATTTGGCTATGAACACTTGATTGAACATCTTGAGGATATCGACATGATGATTGACTTCCTAAAAAAGTACCCTAAGATTTTTGAAGATGTCGAGCACGATTTTGAGTGCGTGCTCGATGTTTCGCATACAGTGGAAAAACTCTCGACTGGCTCCATTCTTGATGAAATAGAATTTTTTCAACTCAAGAATTTTCTCCTTGTTTCGCAAAGTATCCGTGAGAAGTTCAAACACATCCTCCCTGAAAAGTTTTTGCCACCAAATCTCAACCACTTGATTGACATCTTGGACCCAGAAGGTCTTCGATTAACGACCTTTTACGTTTACGATGTTTACGATGAACGCCTTGCGGAAGTGAGAAAGCGAAAGATAGAACTGATAAAGAAACAAGACGGAAGTCTTGACGAGGAAGTACAAAGCCTCGCAATGCTTGAAAGACAAATCGAAGAGGAGGTTCTTGCCAAACTCAGCGTGGCATTATCCGCCCATTCAGGTTTGATAGAAACAGCTAC
>JAUQPP010000066.1 GCA_030550315.1 Thermotogota bacterium
AAGTTCGGGCAACATTGCACTTGGTGATTGGTCAGTGGAAGTGAGCGAAGTTTATTCAGCAATCCAAAAGCTTAGAGAAGAAGGCTATTACAAAAGGCTCCATCTTTTTCTCGCTGTGCCTGTGAGCCTTGCATTTGCCTTGGGCCTGGCACTCGGAAGGTATGTACCTTTAACGGTCTACCAATACAATCCGCTTGCAAGCGATACCAATGAGCTGTACATTCCCATCTTCAAGTTATAGGCAACCATAGATATGGAGAAAAAGTTACCCGGCACGGAGATCCGTGTCGGGTTTTTTTTGTTTTGGTTTATGGAGTGAAAGGAGGTGAGTTTTTGTGAGAGAGCTGATTAACTTGAGAAAGTATATTGACGAATGGCGAAAGACCGTTGAACTGATTCCAGCTTCGGAAGGTGCACAGGAGGAGTTACTTTTTCCAAGTGCTGAAGAGCGAGAGGACCAAATGTACACGGACCAGCAGATTTACGACACGATTTGTGAAAGACCAACGGGAGGTCCTTGGTGGAAGGAGAATTTGTATAGAAAGGTAAGATCAAAGCCAAGGAATGAATTGCATTTGTTTAGGTATTTCATCGATGGTTCGTTGCGCAGTTATTACCTGGGTGAGGTGGTGGAGGCGGAGCGATTTTCACCACTTGTATTTGCTCAAGTTGGAGCGTGTGTCGTACAGCGAGACGGAAATGGAAGAGTTTCCGCGTTTGAAAAAAGAATAAAAAATTTGCTTGTGTTGGACTTTGAAACATTCTCGGAAGAAGCACTATCTTTTTTAAAACGACTCTTAAGTGGAGTAAACCCCGAACTTGAGGTCGTTAACCTTTCGGAAAGAGACATTTTAACTAAGTCCTACGTTTACGAGCGCAGGTATATGGCGACTGGTAAGGTTAAATACAAAATGCGTGAACTTGAGGTCGAATTGATGAAGACCGTAGCGCCACACTTGAACGAAAGTACGTGGTTGGTAGTTGACGGTTCCCTTATGTTTGAGCCGATACACAAATATTTGTCAGAATTTTATGGCAGAGGTGTTCCACCAGTTATTGGAATTTCGAAAAACTTTAGGAAAGATCCGCAGTTTGTGCTCAAAGAGGGTGTGTTCCGAAAAAGAAGATTCAACATTCAACAACTTCTTTCAAAACTCGACGTTTCTGAACGCACCCCCGTGTTTACCGCTCTCAACGGTAAGATTGCTTTTTGGTACTTAAGGATATGGCCAAAGCGTTACCTGGGCCATCCGTTAACTGGTATTGTGAAATGTGAGTTAGTGCTTCCAGGCAGGGGAGAAGTATCCAGTGAGTTAATAGACATCTTGTCCGGAGTGATTATCGCGGAACGGAACGTAACAACTTACGGTCAGGACAGTCGCTGGCCTGCACATCTTTACCCTATTTATACTGCGGAACAAGTGATTAAGAACGCATTCTTTAGTCGCGAGGTCGTTCAAGAGATTCTGAGGTGGAGGTGAATCTTCATGGACGAGAGGTATGTTGGCAAGGTATCAGCAACTAACTCGGAGCCTACGACGTCTGATAATTTCGCATTTTGGCTAAGGCCTGAAGTGATTGTTAATCCATTTGACGTGGTGGAGGTTGAACAAGTTTCCCATGATGGTGTGAGCACTACTTACGGAGTAGTGAATATGCTTGAACATTTAACGGATTCTCCATCACACTTGTCAAATTTCATTTCAAACGATTTTGGCGAATTAATTTCAGAGCCCAACAGTGTAAGGCAAGGTACGACGCTTGCCAGAGCTTTTGTTCTTTCTAACGACAAAAACATTTACATGCCGTTGCCGAACGATAAACCCGTAAAGTTTGCATCGGTGGAAGGGATACGAAAGGCCCTCGGTATCGATAGGATACCACCAAAAGAGCGTATTCCAGCTGGGATAATTCAAATGTCCAATGGTACAGAAGCGGTTGTTTATCTTGACAGACGTTACGTGCTTGGGCCAGAAGGTGCACATGTGAATATTACTGGTATCTCTGGACTGGCGACAAAAACCAGCTATATAATGTTTCTCTTACAATCGATTCTACAATCTTCTAAGGGAACCGAACTTGAAGGGAAGGTAAGCGTTATCATACTCAACGTTAAGCACGGTGACCTACTTTCAATTGACCAACCATCAAAACAACCAATCAGTGACGATGAACTCAGACTTTGGAAATTATTAGGATTGGAGCCAAAGCCATTCGAAAATGTTAAGTACCTTCTCCCGCACGGCAAAGGTTCGGCCAACACTCCTAACAGTTTCAGAATTCCCTTCAACAGCAACTATAAAATTTACGCTTACTCCTTGGAGGACGCGTTCAACAAACTCGACTTACTACTTTCCAACGTACCAGATCCCTGGGACACGTTGGGAGCAATAGTTGGGGAAATTTCACAAGGACTTACGGATCCGTTTACAGGAAGCTTTAGGCCATCTGGACAATGGAAATTGGTAAGGACATGGGAAAATTTATTAAACGATCCCCCATTATTCAAGGATGGTGTGCCGCAACAGTTCGGGGAAATTAAGAGTTCATCAATCGGAAGATTTAAGCGCATATTGAGAAGAATTGTTCAAACCAGGCAAAGTGGTATTTTCGTTTCTCAAAGAAGTAACAATACCGTCAGCATCGAGGAGGAAATATCAAAGATGAAAGGTGGTGAGGTAATAGTCATCGATATAGCTAGGCTTACCGATGAAGAGCAGACGCTTGTCTTTGGTGATGTTTTGAGAACGGTGTACCAGATGTACGCTGAAAAGAGCGACGAGACGGGTGAGTTACCAGCGAAGGTTATAATTTTCGTAGACGAATTGAATAAATATGCTCCTTCTTTGGGAAGAGAGTCACCGATTCTCGAACAGGTTATAGATGTTTCGGAACGCGGTCGCTCGCTAGGGGTTATCCTCTTTGGTGCCGAGCAGTTTATGAGCGCTGTTCACGAAAGGGTTGCTGGTAATTGTTCCACGTACTTGATAGGTCGTAGTGGTGCAGCTGAGTTGTCAGCTGTGCATTACAGATTCCTCGACCCAGCGATTCGTACCAGCATCACCAGGCTCGACAAAGGCCAACTCATACTGAGCCACCCTATTTTCCGACAACCCGTGAAAATTATTTTCCCGCGACCTGTGTATCTTCAAGAGGGTAACTCTTGATTAGAGTAATGTTAAATAAAACGCCGTCGTCTGTGCGAATTAAGTTCATTTTCTCTTGCACAAACGACGGCACTTTTGTTTTGTAAGAGTTACGAAGTCGGTTAGATTTTAAAAATTCCAACACTTTCTTTTAATTCTTGAGCGAAATTTATGAGTTTTCTACATCGGATTCATTTTCCACGTTGGCGATTGCTATCACTGTTTCGTTCGTGGCCTTGTTCGCTCTTTCAACACCGTTTTGTATACCTGAAAGTATCTCAGCGATTTTACCTGTTGCTTGCTCTCTTCGGCAAGTTTTTTTATTTCGTCGGCAACGACAGCGAATCCTTTACCAGCTTCTCCTGCTCGCGCAGCCTCAATCTCGGCGTTGAGAGCAAGTAAGTTCGTCTGTTCAGAGATGGAGTTGATCGTTTCAACGATTTCTTTGCTGTGCATTTATCGACCGGTTGACGACCGCGTTAAGCTGGATCGGCAACTTACTGCTTACTCGTTTAAGCCCCCAAAATTTCACTGGTGTCTGGTGGTACTGCATGCATTCTTTGCTCGTACAAGGTGCATAGGCAGCATTTACTGCTTTTTGAAAAGCAACAGCTTTGAATTGCCAGACATCAAGGATATTAAACTTGTTGGCACTGGGCACGTCTACACTTGGCTTGTTCAACAGTTGATCGAATCGATGAAGACAAACGACAGGGAAGGTATTGAGCATATGTACAACGTCTATTGGGAAGAGTACAAGGGTAAACCTGGGGTCACTGGGTATGCTACATTGGACTTTTATGTTTATAACAACGACAATCTTGTTGGTTCATACAGGCTTGGTAGTTCCACATTACATGGACAGGAACCGTTTGAGTTTAAAACACCTGAAGTCATTGACTTTGCAGACGGCCACAAATTGCTTACTTTCAAGCGCCCGCTGGTGTTTGAAAAAAACGTACGACTTTAAGCCAGTGGTGCTTGGTTTTAACGAACCGTGCGTGACTGCAAAACAAGATGTACAAGATTGAAAACAGAAACTGCTACCCGAAATTAGATTGCTAAGCATGCTGTGGGCAGTAGCTGTTGATAGAACAGGGATTGACAGACACATCAGCTGGGAACGTTACCCGGTTAATGTGAGTTCATATACCGGGCGCAAGCAGTTACTTTTCAACGAGGCTGTGTACTTTGTACTGTTCTACATTCTTACAGCACTGGCGCGAAGGTCGCAATTGTTGATTCTTGCGGGTAGATACTTGTACGACAAGTTGGTAGACTTGTCCGATACGTTCGTTCCAGTACCACTTGCAAGTACAGATATTGTGGACTATTCAAAAATCTGCCGTTTTTCTTTTTCTACTTTGCAATGTTAAATGTAGCTTGAAATGAGCTCGAGGTGAAAGATATGTCGGTTGTTAGGTTCACTGTTGGGGAACTTGAAGACATGATAATCAGAAATACGTCATAAGCCTGGACAAGGAGGACTTCTACTGCCTTATCACATTGCTTAAGCTTGCGCTATACGAGTTGTTAACCGGTGCGAAAGAAGGTTTTAATGTGAACTGGCTCTGAGCCTAATAGGAGGTGTTGAAAGCATGATTATCTTGAGGGAGGACAAAGCGATTATTAGGCGGATTGTGGGCATCGTGATTGTACTTGTGGCATTGCTTATTTCATAGTCTGCATACGCATCAGCTAACCATGTGCAGTTCAAAAGCCGGTACGTCGAAGGTCCAGGGACAGCCAAAAATTAAACAAAGTAGTTGAAGTATTAAAAAAGAGGGACTCTGCATCCCTCTTTTGATATTTGTTGTACGTTATTTACCCCTAGTTTTCGATATCACTTCTTTGAAGTCTTTAATGTCAAGTTTCTCAATTTTTATTCCAACATTAACAGCATCAACTATCGATTTTTTACCTTCGGCCACAAGTTCGTTGAAAAGTTTTCAAACTCGCCATCCAAAAATTTACCTACAACGTCCGTTTCTAAAGGGTTTTTGATTTCGTACTTGTCAAAAAGTGTCTTACTGCATCATGTGACTTATGTTCTGACTGCGCGATGTTACTGAAAACTTGGAGTTTGTAGAGCTGTAAAGCTTAAGTACACACGCGTGCAAGTTTTTTTCTTGAATCATAAACTTCGAATTCTCTACCTCGTCTTTCGTTAGGGTTCCTGCCGATGTAATGAAGATTATCCTTGTTGTTGTGTTCACGTCCGCTTTGGCTTAAGCAGGAAGAAATGACGAATGTGAAAATACCAAGCTAATCGAAAGCATTCTAAATAACAATCCGAATACAGCTTTTTTCATACCACTCCGCCTTTTCTTCTAAGGTTTGCGCTCATAAATATTCAGCCGAACTCAAAACGTCCTTAGAATTATTTGAAATAAACTCAGAGTTTGCAACTTACGAAGCGCAGTGGCCAGTAACCACGAGAATGAAAGAAAACGAGCCAAAAGGTTCACTTTTTACTTCCGAACCTTCTTACCCATTCCTGCGCGATGAAAGCGGCCACATCTTCGGCGAATGTACCTGGTCCGAACCCAGCATCGTAACCAAGCTCTTTAGCAAGTTCATGGGTGATGCGTGGGCCTCCAACGATAACGATAACTTTATCTCTTATACCTTCAGCTTCAAGAAGTTCCATTAGATGTGTCAGGTTTTTGATGTGTATGTTCTTTTGTGTAACGGTTTGTGAAACAAGAAGTGCGTCGGCCTTAACTTCTATAGCTTTTGCAACGAATTCTTCGTTTGGTACTTGGCTTCCCATATTGTAGACTTCGAACATGCGGTACCTCTCCAGCCCGTAATGGCCTGCAAAACCTTTCATATTAAGGATGGCATCCAGTCCGACGGTGTGGGCGTCGGTACCGGTGGTTGCACCGACAACGACCAACTTTCTCCCGATGTTCTTTTCAATAAAGTCATCGATCTCTTCCATTGTCATCTTGTGCACTTGAACCTTTGGCACTTTAATGGCGGTGTAATCGACGGTGTGTACGCAATCACCGTAACCTATAAAAAACGTGAAGCCAGGTGTTAGTTCATGATGATAAACAATCATCGGGTTGTCAAGTCCCATCTTTTTCATGAGCTGTTTAGCGGCCTCTACCGCTTCATCTCCGTTCGGAACCGGTAAAGTAAAGCTTACCTGCACCTTACCATCGTTCATCGTGTCTCCGTAAGGTTTTATCGCTTTCAAGTTCAACGTTTTATCAAAATCCTTCCTCTCTAATGAGTACAGTCCGCCACCCATTGAATTTGCCCTCCTTCGGTTCGAAAAACCCTGGAGATTTAGATTCTCGGTCTGTGCATCAATTCAATGAATGGATTGTAATAGTATTTACCTTTCTCAAATACCCCCTCGAGTCCTTTACCACCCTTCATCTGTCTCTTGGTGTTTGCGAACACTCCTTTTTCGAGGGATTTGAATAGTCCGTCTTCTCGCATCTTTTCGAGTAAAGAGATTGCTTGGTCAAGGACTTCTTGAGCCCTGCGTTGAATGATTCCACCAGGTTTGAATATGACTTCATCACCGATGCTTTTCATGTTGTTGAAGATGTACTTTGCTGTATCTATTGCCACGAATCTATCGGAGAGAAACGGCGTATGAATGGCTTCCGTCATCATACCAAGAAGTTGTATACCTTGCTTTGTCCAGATTCCCACAACGTTGAACATGGCATCTTGGACAAGTCCTCTGAAGATGTTACCGGTCATGAAACGTGTGGGTGGCATGTATTTAAGTGGTGCTTTTGGGAAGAGTTCTCTTGAGAGCTGAGCTTGCGCAAGTTCGTACAGAAATCCGTTTTCGAGCGATGGATCCATCTCGAACGCATGACCAAGTCCCATTTGTTCTTCGGGAATGCCTGCAAGAAGTGCGAGTTGTTCGTTAATGAGCTGAGAAGAGATAACGGTATAACCTTGCTCGTATGCGTCTGCGGTGGTAAGATAATTGTCCTCGCCGGTGTTTATTATTATACCCGCATATCCAAGGATTATCCTTGAGAAGTATTGGTCTACCATCGTTCGTATCATATTTATGTCTCTGAAAAGTATTCCGTACAGTGCATCATTTAACATCACATCCAGCCTTTCCAGTGCACCAAGTGCGGCAATTTCCGGCATGCACAGTCCGGAGCTGTAGTTCGTCTGCCTGATGTATCTCTTTACCTCTCGAGCAACTTCGTCGAGAGCTTTGCGCATAATTCTGAAATTTTCCTGGGTTGCGTACGTTCCACCGAATCCTTCGGTGGTTGCACCGTAGGGCACGTAGTCGAGTAAACTCTGCGCTGTGGAACGTATGACTGCTATAATATCGGCTCCCTGTCGAACGGCTGCTTGTGCTTGGACGACGTCTTCGTAAATGTTACCGGTGGCGACGATGACGTATATATATGGTTGCGGTGGGTCACCAAGCTCTTCGAGCATCCTTTTTCTTTCTTCTTTCTTTTCATCGATGATTGCAACGGCTTTCTTGGCAAGGTCAAGTGCGGTTGAGCGGATTTCTTCCATATCTTTCATCGGGAGCTTGGTAAGATCGAGTTTTCCGGCGGCAATTTGCTCGGCAATTTCTTGAGGGGTCATACCGGTGTGGAGTACCGCGTTGGCGATGTAAATTGCGGCACCGTCGGTAAGTGCTCCGCGGTCTTTCAAATGGTCGACAACCACGTTGGGTAACGGTATACCATCCTCCGTAATGTTGTCTATTCCATAGAATCGACATATTGTTCGCTCGACACTTACGGTTGAATACTTGCTGACAAAGTTCACAACGTCGATTGCTATATCCCTCGCAAGCTGTCGAGCCCTTTCAACTTTCGTCGGGTCGATCCCAAGTTTGCTCTCGAATATTCCACCAGCCATCTTCTACTTTGACCTCCTCCGTTCGTCTTTTATTTTCATCTTTGTTGTATTGATGATATCCTCATCGATGCAGAGGTATTCCATGACCTTGAGAGCTTCCCGGGGGACCGTTTCGTCTTGGCCGACTTCAACGAGTGTGTAATCCATAAATTCGTGCAATCGCTCCAACGTATCCTTAGATATCACATTACCGAGCTTTTCAGCTCTCAATCCCTTAACTCTCAACCTTTTTCTCGAACGTACGTCATCAAAGTGGGTGACTATGAGTGTGTGGACCTTTAACCTTTCAAATATTTCGGAGAGCGCGTTTATTATTACCGTTGCTTCGTAAGGATTCGTTGTTCGTGCCGGTTCGTCGAGAAGCACAAGTGCTGGGGTGTTTCCACCTTTCACATACCTGTAGATAGTATCTATTTCCTTCATTTCCGTCGCAAAAGATGACAATCCGCCCAACGGTTCGGATTGATCTTCCGTAACGAGTGCGAGTGCATTTAAAAGCGGTGTTTCACAGTAGACGCAAGGTACAAAGAATCCAAAGTGAACCATGTATTCTATCAACGCTACGGTTCGAAGTGTAACACTTTTGCCTGACATGTTCGCACCTACGATGACGGTGACGCATGGTTCAACGACAATATCTACAGGTTGGTAGCTCCCGCCTTCGCGTTCAATTGTTGCCTTCAATTTTGGATTGAACATACCTTGGATTTTGATTTTCGCGTACTCTTCGAACATCTTGGCGTCTGGTTTCTTGACAATTGGTTTCGAAAGGTTAAACTTCAACGTAAGCTTGGCTTTAGCTATCAACACATCGAGATATTTTACTTTTTCGGTAGCTGTTTCTATCAAACCTGAATGGGCGGATAATGCCACGCTGAGTTTGGCAAGAACCTCCTCTTCGATTTGTCTTTCAAGCATTGCGAGGCTTTGTACTTCCTCGTCAAGACTTCCGTCTTGTT
>JAUQPP010000067.1 GCA_030550315.1 Thermotogota bacterium
GTGAAGACGGCTATCTACGTAGGAGAAGCGCGTGGAGTTATCCTTCTTGCCGTTAGACATTCGAATCTACCCGTTGTTGAGTTCACACCTCATCAAGTCAAGCTCGCCATCACTGGCTACGGCCGAGCTGACAAACAGCAGATACAAAGGGTTATCAAGATACTTCTCAAACTTGAGGAAATCCCAAAGCCGGACGATGCGGCAGATGCACTTGCAATAGCATGGTGTGCTGCTGTACAGACCACACGATGAAAAAAGCAACTTCCATAATTGGCCAGGTCATTTGTTCAGAATGGGGTGTTTTCCATGATCTACACATTTAACGTCTCGAAACCCTTAAGTAGCGTCGCAAAAAGACTGGGGCTTAATATTTCTGGTATTCTTAAACGAGTAGTATACGACAGACAGCGACAGTGCGTTACTTTCGTTGTTGAAGATTTTGCCGGAGAACTTGAAAGTTTCCGGAAATCGTTGCGTGATTTCTTAGGTGTGCACGTCGAAGTAATGAGTGATGGATCGCCGATTTCCACCGAGTTGAGTGAAGACGAATTAATGGAACGTACTTTTCGACTTTTAAACGGTTCCGGAAGATACCTGGATAGAATCGAGATCGACGGTGACCGACTCATCATTCACGCGTTAGGTGAATTTGGTAAAAGCCATGTTCTTTCGAGATTGAAAAAAGTTAAGTCCCAACTTCCGTTCAAAGAATTTGTTGTAGAGTCGAGTAATTTAGATGTGAATATTAATCCAAAAGAAGTCTTAGCCCAGGTTAGCGATAATTCAAACGATTTGTTGGCACCTCATGACAGCGGAACCGAGGATTTAGCGTTTGAGAGGGAGAAGATTGAGGAACTCCTCAGGAGCATATATTCGCCCTCGAACATGCCTCAGACAAGAAAGAAATCAAAGGTTTACGGTAAGGTCTTCAAAATCGAGAGACCATCGGATGAAGTTTTAAACGTCTTCGTAACCGACAAGAAAGATTCTACGCTTTGTAAGTTCTTTAATTCCAAAGCAAAGCTGTACGCAGATAAGCTTATCGAGGGCCAGTGGTACATTTTCACTGGTACGATTGATGTGGATAAGTTCGGGGTGACGTATTTCAAAGCTGAGAACGCAAGCAAGATACCTTCACTTGACAGGACCGATAGTGCTAGCCAAAAGCGTGTGGAGTTACATGCTCACACAAAAATGAGCGATCTTGATAGTGTTTTGAGCGTTGAAGAGTATGTCCGCGCTGCGAAAGACTGGGGTTGGAAGGTTCTTGCGGTCACGGATCACGGAAATGTACAGGCGATACCAGAATTCTATGAGTTGGCATCATCATGCGGGCTGAAACCCATATTCGGTGTAGAATTGTACGTTGCACACGATCCTAAACAGATAATGTTCAATCCTATCGAAGGTGAGATTTCCGAAGCAACATACGTTGTTATAGACCTCGAAACAACCGGTCTTAACCCAAGACAGGATGAAATCATGGAAATAGGAGCCGTCAAAACTAGGAAAGGTGAAGTAATCGAGGAGTTCCACACGTTCGTTAAACCAGAGCAACTAAAGGAAAAAAGTCTTAAGATAACTGGAATTACAGTGGAGATGCTAGAAAATGCACCACAGATCGGGGAAGTTGTTGAGAAACTCTACAATTTCCTCGAAGGTTGCGTTCTTGTTGCCCACAATGCTGATTTTGATGTCACATTTCTCCAGAATACTTTTTCAAAATTTGGTCTCAACTTCAACCCACCGTACATTGACACTTTGCGACTTGCCAACGCACTTTTGAGGAATAAGATAAAGTCGTTTTCACTTGACAGACTCGTTGACTACTTCGGACTGGGAACATTTCAGCACCACAGGGCACTTGACGATGCGAGGGTTACAGCGAAGGTGTTTTGGAAACTCGTAGACCTTGCCAAGAAGAGGTCAATAACAGCGTTCGATAAGTTGAACAAACTTGTTGAAACGATCAACCCACTCACGAAACATCCAAAGCATCTCACCGTACTGGTACGGAACAAAACGGGTCTTAAGAACTTGTACAAACTTATCTCAAAATCTCACACGGAGACGTTTTTCACAGTTCCACAGGTGTTACGTTCCGATTTGGAAGCACACAGGGAAGGTTTACTGATAGGTACGGGTTGTCCCAACTCGGAGATTTTCGAGATTGCGCTAAAAGGAGACAGAGGCGCACTCCTTGAAGCACTCAAGTTCTACGATTATGTTGAAGTTGTTCCCCTAGATACGATTACTTCGGAGGAGTTCACAGCAAAAGAGGCAAAAGTAGCCTACAAACTCCTGTACGAAGTTGCAAAAGAGCTTAACATGCCTGTTGTAATGGTGTCGAATGCGCATTTTCTGGATCCTGAAGACATTAAAGCCAGGAAGGTACTTCTTGCACCACAAAGTAATGTCGAAGATGCTGAGGCTAATTACTATTTGAGGACAACCGATGAGATGCTTGTAGCAGCTTTCGAAATTTTCGAAGACAAAGAGATTGCGGAAGAAATTGTGATAAAAAATCCGAATAAGATCGCTGATAGTATCGAAGAAATAAAACCGATGGAGAAAAAATTGCATCCACCGAAGATAGAAGGTGCTGAGGAGCGCCTACGTGAGATGACCTATCAAAAAGCGTACGAACTCTACGGTAACCCGCTTCCCGAAATTGTCGAGAAACGTATAGAAAAAGAACTCAACAGTATCATTGGCCACGGCTACGCCGTACTCTACATGATTGCCCACCTAATTGTGAAAAAGGCGGCTGAAGACGGATACGTTGTCGGTTCACGCGGTTCGGTTGGTTCGTCGCTTGTTGCCCATCTTGTTGGTATAACTGAAGTCAACCCCTTGCCGGCACATTACAGGTGTCCAGAATGCAGATACGTGGAGTTCCACGAAGAGTACGGTTCAGGTTACGATTTACCAAACAAGCTCTGTCCAAAATGTGGTGCAAAATTACAAAAAGCCGGACAAGATATTCCATTCGAGGTATTCATGGGTTTTGAGGGAGACAAAGTTCCCGATATAGATTTAAACTTCTCCGGTGAGTACCAGGACCGTGCGCACCGATACATAGAAGAACTCTTCGGCAAATCTCACGTCTTCAGGGCCGGTACGATAAACACGATAGCTGATAGAAGTGCGATAGGTTTTGTCAAGTCTTTCATGGAAGATAAGAACGGCAAAGTAATCAACCCGCTTCATCCGGCCGAGCAAGAACGGCTAGCAATGTACGTTACGGGAGTCAAACGCACAACGGGTCAACACCCAGGTGGATTGATGATCGTTCCAAGCGACATGGATATTCACGATTTCACACCTTATCAATACCCAGCAAATGACAAGAAAGCCGGTGTTTTCACCACACACTTTGCCTACGAATCCATCCACGATGACCTTGTTAAACTCGACGCACTTGGTCACGACGATCCAACGATGATTAAGTTGCTGCACGAGTACAGCGGAGTTGATCCGATGACCATTCCCATGGATGATAAAGATACGATGAGTATATTCTCGTCGGTCAAGGTTCTCAAAATCGATCCGGAGGAATTGGGAACGGATGTGGGAACAATCGGAATTCCAGAATTTGGTACGGATTTTGTCATGGGAATGCTTCGCGAGACGAGGCCAAAAACCTTTGCCGAACTCGTGAGGATTTCAGGTCTTTCACACGGAACGGATGTGTGGCTTGGGAACGCCCAAGTACTTATTCAGAAGAAAATTGCCACGCTTTCCGAAGTCATTTCCTGTCGAGACGATATCATGCTTTATCTTATCCACAAAGGTGTTCCGCCCGCAGCAGCGTTCAAGATTATGGAGAACGTTCGAAAGGGTAAAGGATTGAAAGGCGAAGAAGTTGAGCTCATGAAACAGCACGGTGTGCCAGACTGGTTTATAGAATCCTGTCAAAAGATCAAGTACCTTTTCCCGAAAGCGCACGCTGTTGCGTATGTGAGTATGGCATTCAGAATTGCGTACTTTAAAGTCCACTATCCCTTGGCATTCTACGCCGCGTTCTTTTCAACGAAAGGTGATGAATTCGATGCGGAATTCATTCTCAAGGGCAAAGAAGCTATAAAAAGGAGATTAAATGAACTTGCCGCCAACGTTAAAAAGGACGTGAAGGAGAAGAATGAGGAAAAAGTGCTTCAAGCGGCGCTTGAGATGATGCTCAGGGGATTCGGATTCAAAAGACCCGACTTGCGGAGAAGCGATGCAACAAGGTTCATCATCGATGGAAAAGACCTCATTATACCGTTCAACAAAATTCGAGGAATAGGTGAAAACGTTGCTCGTGCTATCGTCGAAAAGAGAAAAGAAAAACTGTTCACCTCTGTGGAAGATTTGGCAAACCGCGCGAAGGTGACAAAAGCGCAAATCGAAGTACTTAGAAGGCTTGGGGTGCTCGACGGTCTACCCGAAACGGATCAAGCTACGCTCTTTTAGGCCACGACCTTCAAGAGAAGGAGTACAAATTTTAAAACTGCTGTGGTATAATTTTCTTCGAACGTTTGCACTAAATCAAAACAAACTGGAGGTGTTTTCATGCTTACGGTGATTCTCTTGATAATTCACGCACTCATCTCTGCTGGACTCATCTTCATGGTTCTCCAAGAGATGGAAAAGTTCTCCGAACTTGGCGGGGCTTTCGGTTCCGGTGCTGCTTACACGATGTTCGGTAGAAAAAGGGGACTTGACACATCGGGAAAGATTACCGTCGGTTTAGCTATAGCTTTCTTTGTCATGTGTTTCTTAGTTTCGTTTGTTATCGTACGTTAATGGGTTGACTGAAGGCTTTCGTGGGTGTTTTTCTCCAAAGAACTACGGGAGGCTGGTTTCATGTTATCACCCGAACGTCAGCTTGAGATCCTGAAAAGGAACGTTGTAGACCTCGTAAACGAGGAAGAACTGCTCGAAAGATTGAAAACAGGCCGACCTTTACGCGTAAAGCTTGGTGTTGATCCTTCAAGACCGGACCTCCATCTTGGACATGCCGTGGTCCTCAGAAAACTCAAACAGTTCCAGGACCTTGGACACCACGTAATACTCATCATCGGTGACTTCACCGCGATGATAGGTGATCCATCCGGAAGAAATACCACGCGTCCTATGCTATCGAAGGAAGAAGTTCAAGAAAACGCCAAGACCTACGCTCAGCAAGCTTTCATGATACTTGATAAGGAAAAAACGGAGATTCGATACAACAACGAATGGCTAGGCGCTATGACCTTTGCCGAAGTCGTCAAACTTGCCGGTAAATACACAGTGGCCCGGATGCTCGAACGTGAAGATTTTGCAAAACGTTACGCGGAGGGAAGTCCTATAAGCATTGCTGAATTTCTATATCCCCTTGCACAGGCTTACGATTCGGTCGCTGTTCAGGCTGATGTAGAGCTTGGTGGGACGGACCAGCTCTTTAATCTCATGGTTGGGAGGAAGATCCAAGAAGAGTACGGTCTTAAGCCACAGGTAGTGATGACAATGCCCATCATTGAGGGAACGGACGGCAAGTTGAAAATGAGTAAGAGCTACAACAACTACATCGGATTTACAGATGAACCAAAAGATATGTACGGAAAGGTTATGTCGATTCCCGACGAGCTCATCGTAAAATACGCTCGGTTGTTGACCGATACTCCGGAAGAAGTTTTGGCGAAGATGGAGCGTGAGATATTGGAAAAACTTGTCAACCCGCGTGATTACAAAATGTGGCTCGCACGTGAAATAGTGAAGCAGTTCCACGGGGAAGATAAAGCGAAAGAGGCAGAGAAGTACTTTGTTACGGTCTTCCAGAAAAAGGAACTCCCTGACAAAATGCCCCAACTGCAAATGACAAAAGGTACCTACAACGTCGTTGACCTGCTTGAAAAACTCAACATTGGTTCAAGAAGTGAAATTAAGCGTTTGATAACGCAAGGAGGTGTTTACTGGGATAGCAACAGAATCGACAACTTTAAATCTTCCGTAGAAATCATCGGCGAACACATCTTGCGTGTTGGAAAGCGTGTTTTCATTAGGATTTTGGGAGTTTAAACATTCCATGGTTATTTTATGCGGGAATTGAAAAATTAATTGCAAAACCAAAATATTTTGTGGTATAATACGGTTGCCAAAAAGGTGTAGCGTTTAGTGTAGGAGACGGAAAGAGAGGGGGTATAACGATGAAAAAGATATTTATCGTTGCATTACTTGTAACTAGCCTAACGGTCTTTGCCAGCTTCAGGGACGTTCCAAAAGGACATTGGGCCGAAGAATACGTCAAGCGTTTGGCGGAAATTGGTATTGTTACTGGCTTTCCAGATGGGACCTACCGTGGCGATGAATCCGTCACAAGATACCAAATTGCTCTTCTCATCGTTAGGACGTTGAACTATTTGGACGGCGTAATGAAAGAGCTCTTAATCACTCCAACCGCGAAAATCAACTCTGTAGAAGAGGGGCTTACCATTCTGAGAAACGATATCGAAACCCTGAAAAACAACGTTGAGATTTTGCAGGAGTATTCGAACCTTATTTACGACACGGTAAACTCCAAGGCTGACAAAACAGATGTTGAAGTTCTTTATGAAGAAATTGAAAAACTTGGCAGCGTTTTAGATCGGCTGAGAGAGTACATCGAGCTAGTGTACGAAACAACGGGCACGAGGGCCTCTCAAAAAGATGTTGATAATCTTAAAGAGTTAGTTGAACAAACAAGAGAAGCTTTGGAACGGGAAATAGAGGAACTTAGGGTGCAACTCCAAGATGTGCTCATCAACCTCGAACTCCATGAAAGTGATATTATAAAGCTCTATGAACTTGTGAATGGTCTTTCCGATAAGTTTGTGTACACGGATTCCGAAGGTAATCAGAAAGAAGTTAATCTGGCTGAGTTGAAAAAGAATCTGGAAGGATTCGCTCAGGACTTGTCCGAACTTGAAGTTCGGTTGCTAAACATAGAGAACACATTATCGACCGGTTTGCCTGCTATAAGGGACATTGTTTACGGACTCTCCGAGGAGATAAAAGGGGTTGAAACATCAGCGGCGGCGTATACCGACGTTATGGTTGAGCAGTTAAGAACGGAGATGGCTGAGCGATGCGACGAATTGTTAAGTGAGTTTGATGTTTTGAGAGCGGGATTGAAAGATCTTGAAGGGCGCTTGAATTCCGTCCGGGAAATGCTCACGGATGCTGTTCTTGGGCTCCAGGAGCAAGTTTCAGAGATCTCGTTAAAGCTTGACACACTGAACGGCTTTGTGGTAAACTTTAGAAATGAAGCCCTTGAGCGTATTGAGATTTTGGAGATGAAAGTATCGCTGCTGGAGGATCAGATTGTTAATGTCGAGCAAGTGTTGAGCGAATCAAAGGTTGGCAGAGATGAATTTGAGGATGCTATGGTAAAGGTTATGGAAGAAATGGATGCAAAAATACTCAGGCAAGACCAAAAACTCGAATCAGCTGTGAAAGAATTGTCCAATCAGCTTGCCTTGAACAAAGAAGAGCTAGGAAAATCCCAAAAAGAAACGGAGGCACTGAAGGGGGAACTTGAAAAGTCAAAGAAGGAGTCAGAGGAACTCAGAACAATTGCAGCGCTTGGAGCGGTCACAGGAGTGATTGGTTTAATCTTAGGTGTAATTTCCGTTGGTAAGGTATTTGGTTGGTGGTGATGTTTAACTCATTTTTAACCCATTGTTATACTATCAAAGGAGGGATGTAGTTCAAGGTTCTCGATTTTTAAAACTGGATTATTCGTACATCTCTAGGTTTCTTTCAAATCCTTTGAGGAGGAGGGAGATTAGGTATGAAAAAGTTTTTCGTTAGCTTACTTTTAGCGGTTGCGCTATTTGCGTTTGCAGCAGAGGCGACTTTTTCCATAGGAACGAAGTTGGCCTTCACCGGTTCTGTGCGGTTCGAACTTAAAGCCTATCCAAAAGGTGTGGATGCTACCGGAAGTTATAGTTTGGATGCTGCGGTGAGCATTCCACTTTCACCAAAAAGTGTTACTGCAGCTGGTGCGGAGTTTGGTTTGAACTACGGATTTGGAGCAGGAACGAGTATCCCGGTTTCGTTCAGTTTAAAATCCATATATTTTGAAACTGATTTCTTTAAAGCAAAGTGGTACAATTATTTAATAATGGTCAGTGACTTCTTTACTGGTAAAGACTATGACACTGATAGTTTTGTTGGTTCTTTTGCTAATGATTTCTCAGATGTTTTGGAGCTCAAATTCCCGAATATCGTGGATGTGTACTTTGTTGACAAAAAGTCTGAAGGACAAGTTTCTTGGTTCAGCGACATGGTACTTTTGAAGCGGGCTATTGATCCATTTACGATCATCCTCGGTTTGTACAACACTGGTGATACTTCAGCTTATGAATTTGGTGCACACGTTGCTGGCGAGGCCAATTTTGGTTTCTTTAAACCCACTCTGAGGCTATTCGGTGGTATGGTTGAGGATGCTGGAAACATGGTGCCGGCTTACGAATTTAGACTTACTGGTTCGCTCGCACTTATTCCGAACGTTCTTACGGTGGAACCAACCATTCTGTTTACGGACAAGCTTGCGAAACTCGATTACAAATCGACGAACGTGAGCGATGGTAAGTACGTTCAAGCGAAGGTTACATTTACCGACAAGTGGGGCGTAGTGATACCTAAATTTGTGGTAATACCAAAGTACGACTTTACAACTGAAAAAGTGTCCATACCACTGGATGAAGCTTCTATAGCTGCTGACTTTGGTGGAATGTTCGCGCTCTTTGCCAAGGTTACGAACGCA
>JAUQPP010000068.1 GCA_030550315.1 Thermotogota bacterium
GGGGGGAGCTCATGATTGAGAATCTTGAACGTCTCGTAGGACTTAGCAAATCCCAGGAGTTCATACCAGATGAGCGCATGGTTTGGGACGAAGATGAGGAAATGTTTCACCTGCACTTCGTGTCAACCTCGGGGTTGATTAAGGAAGTTAACTTCGTCACCGGGGAGTTTTTGGCAAGCTTTTTGGACGAGAATTCCGTTTCCGTGGTCGTACACGTCGACTTTAGACACATCAAGCCCGTGGTAGTCGGCGAACCGTTGATAGTTGGCCTTAGGATAACGGATGTGCGGGAAAATGTTGTTACTTTTGCCGCTGTTGTAATGAGGGAGAATGAAAGAATAGCGGAGGGTATAATCGAGCGCGCCGTGATATCACGGAATTATCTTCGAAGAAAGGCCTTTGAAAAATTCTAAGACTTGAGGTGATCAAACTAAAATCCAATGAGGAAACCGAGGGAGTCTGAGGCGTTTAGGGAATACGAGAGGGTACTGAGGTTCAGAAAATCCGAGCGAATCATATGGGAACAATCGGGCAACCTCGCGCAGGTTGCCTTTGTTTTCCCTAACAACTACGAGGTTGCAGCCAGCTCGCTTGCCTGGAGCTGGGTGCAACAACTGTTGTGGCGTCAAGGCGTTGGGGTTGAAAGGTTCTTCTATGAACCGTGGTTCAAGAGATTCTATTCAGTAGAGTCTCAGCGTCCCATCGATGAATTCCCGGTATGGATGTTTACATTCCAATTTGAAAACGACTTATTGAACATCGCCGACATGCTGAGAAAGAAGAAAGTTCCACTAAGAGCCGGCGAACGGAAAGATTTCCATCCAATTGTACTCGTTGGAGGTCCCGTTACACTCTTCAATCCGCGAATCGTTTTCGAAATCGCCGATGCCGTCTACGTTGGTGACTTGGAATGTTCCGCTCCACTTGTTGCTACAGCCATAAATGAATTTAAAAATCTTGGAAGAGCTGGAGTTATCGAAGAATTGGCCAAGTTGGAACAAGTCATTTCGAGTGTCACCGGTAAAGAATCTTTCAAACCTTGTGTTGCACCGCTTGACGAAGTACCCGTTAGCCATTACACAACCCCATTCTCAGTCTTTAAGAACAAGCTACTTGTTGAAGTAGGGCGGGGCTGTATCCGACGGTGTGCTTTTTGCATCACCGGGTACACGAAAAAGCCGGTGAAATTTGCAAGAATTGAGAGTGTTAAGGAGATTTTACTCAGGTACCGAAATGTTGAATTTGGGTTGATCAGTGCAACGATAACCGATTACCCGTACCTGGATGAACTTTTAACCTTTCTTGAAGTTGAAAACATCCGATTCTCGGTTTCATCCCTGAGGGTGGACAGGGTCAGCGAACGACTTCTGAAATTACTCAGGGACACAGAGCATTATTCATTCACGATCGCACCTGAAGGTATCTCACAGAGGATGAGAGATGTTATGCTGAAAGACATAACAACCGACGAGATATTGAATAGCCTGAAATTGGCGCGAAACGTTGGCTTTCACAACGTTAAGATGTACTTCATCATTGGACTTGAAGAAGAACGGGAAGACGACTACCAAGAGCTTTTCGAGCTTCTCGATACAACCATAGGGATGGGATACCGTAGGGTTACGTTGAGCGTGAACCCTCTTGTTCCGAAACCGAGTACGCCATTTTCCAAAAGGCAAATGATATCCAAGAAAGAATACGAGGAGAGGTTAAAATACATAAAAAAGAACGTCCCGAAGGACGTTCTACTAGAGGCGGAAAGTTATCGAGACTGTTATCTGCAGTATCAGATTTCAAAACTGGAGGGAAAAGAAACGCTGGAATTTCTGAACAACCTTAAATAGAGTTAAACTCTTTTATATTTTTCCAAGTTTCATTCCAAAGATACCAACCGTAAGGATAATTGCCGTTTCGAACCTGAGTATTTTTGCTCCCAACTTGATGCTCTTGAACCTGGACTTCAGCATTTGAAGTTCACGACGGGAAAACCCACCTTCAGGCCCGGCAATCACACCTACGTGCCTTGAAATTCGTTTGGGAATTTTACGTCCCTTGAAATCGAGTACATAAGTGCACTCTGGAGCCTTCTGGAATATCTCCAAAAACTCTATTGTCTGAATCGTTGGAAAGTGCAACCGAACGCACTGTTTTGAAGCTTCACGAACGACAAGCTCAAGTTTATCCTGTTTATCCTCATAATGACGCGTGGCGTTCTCATTGTTGAAAACGTAAATCTCATCAACACCCAATTCCACAGCTTTTTCAATTGTCCAACGCAGACGCTCCCAGCGTCCTGAAGGTGCAAACAGCACAAGCCTTCCTTGTGTGGGCTGAACGAATTCGTAGTACAATACCCTACCTCTTGCATAATCCTTTTTTATTTCCTCGAGGATAATTTTATAACGGCCACCGCTACCATCGGTGGCCTCGATCATATCTCCCTCTTTAACTCTCATAACTTTGAGGTGTGTTACTTCATGTTCATCAAAATACACCGCATCGTTCTGCGGAACGCAGTAATAAATGTTCGGCAAGGCAACCCCCTCACCAGTGGAGTATTTCTTTCTCAGTCTCCTTATCGAAAACGTGCATCGTCGTCATATCAAACACAAGGTCGATCTTCTGTCCTTCTTTGGCCTGGCTCTTGGCATTGACCCTCGCAACTAGTCTGTCTTCACCAGCGATGACGTGGAGCAACGTTTCACTACCAAGCGGTTCGACAACGTCAACTGTAACTGTCGCTGTGTTCTCCGGTTTTGGTGCAATCGCAAACATCTTATCGTAGATGTTCTCTGGCCTGATACCAAAGATGACATCTTTATCTACGTACCTGGCAAGTTTATCTTCGTATTCAGATGGAATTTTCAATTTCAATCCACTGGTCTTGATCCACAAACCACCTTCGCCCCTAACGATTTTCCCATCGATAAAGTTCATCGACGGGCTACCGATGAAGCCGGCCACAAAGATGTTCGCTGGTCTGTTGTACACTTCGTACGGTGAACCAATTTGCTGAATAACACCGTCCTTCATAATGACGATCTTATCAGCCATCGTCATCGCCTCGATCTGGTCGTGCGTAACGTAGACAATCGTAGCTTCAAGTCTCTGGTGAAGTTTTTTCAGTTCGGCCCTCATCTGTACCCTCAGTTTCGCATCGAGGTTTGAGAGCGGTTCGTCGAAGAGGAAGACCTTTGGATGTCGAACGATCGCACGTCCAACAGCTACCCTTTGCCTCTGACCACCGGAGAGTTGCCTGGGTTTCCTGTCAAGCAGGTGCTCGATTTCCAAAATCCTGGCTGCTTCCCTGACGCGTCTTTCTATCTCATCTTTAGGAACTTTTCTCAATTTGAGACCAAACGCCATGTTCTCATAAACGGTCATGTGCGGGTAGAGTGCGTAGTTTTGGAAAACAAACGCGATATCCCTATCTTTCGGTTCCACGTCGTTAACAACGCGTCCATCAATCTTAATCTCGCCTTTCGTTATTTCCTCAAGACCTGCAATCATTCGAAGAGTCGTCGTTTTTCCACACCCGGACGGTCCGAGAAGAACGACAAACTCCTTGTCCTCAACCGTGAACGTTGCATCTTTAACAGCTTCCACTTTTCCTTCGTAGATCTTCCACACGTGATCAAGAATAACTTGAGCCATACCTCGTTCCTCCTTCCAAATTAATCAGAAAACGTTATTAGAAAGTTTCAAAAGTCAATCATTTTCGTCGAAATCACCGAAAAGTTCGTCCAATTTGAGGTCTTTAAAAATCGACGGATCTCCCACGTCGAGTAGGTACAAATCCCACACCTTATCGATGAAATCCATCAACCTCTCATAAAGAGAATAGCTCAGCATCACGGCCACCGGCTTACCGTTCCTGGTTATCACCACGTCACCACTATCAACTTGGTCAATAACCTCGGAAAGTTTTGCCTTAGCCTCCGCAACGGAGTAAAAGTGTTGCACTCTTTTCATCACATTTCCTCCTTGACTATAATTATAGTCATTTTCCCTTTCCAACGTGCGGTCTAAACCTTAAAGTTACACAAAATTTACATTAAAGACAAATTCAAGCCCGGCATTTGGGTTTATAATTTGACCGAACGGTCAATCAAATTTTCAAAATCTTGGTTTGGGTTTGAGGAGGGATAGTATGGCGGTTGGTGGGCTTAAGGGTGTGGTTTACCATCAAGCGGGAAGACTTGTCGCTTCAGTTATCAGAAAAGCGGACCTCGAGACATTTTCGAAATTGCTCTTCACAGTTGGAGCACTGAGCAAAGAGCCAGCTAAAAGTGGATTGAAAAAGCTCGGGTTAATGGCGCAAGAAGGGCACCCAATGATAAAGAAGTGGATTGAGGTATTCCAGAAGTCCTCACCAAAAGTGGTTGAGAAAATTATAAATAACCTCATCATTAACGAGTTTGCCATCGGAGAGCCCCTCAGGCAGAAGCTCATGCATGAACACAAAGTTGTTCTACCGAAGTTGGGAGTCATCAGCCCGACCTACGCGTGTAATTTGAACTGCATAGGATGCTACGCAGGACTTTACGGTAGGAAGTACGAGCTGACTAAGGAAGAAGTTAGGAGTGTACTTAAGCAAGGTGAGGAGCTCGGTATTTTCTTCTGGGTCATAACCGGTGGTGAACCTTTCTACTGGCCACATATTATGGAAATTTTCGAGGAGTTCAGTGAACACTACTTTATGGTTTACACCAACGGTATACTTATAAACGATGAGAAAGCCAAAAAACTTGCCGAGCTTGGTAACGTGACACTCTCGATATCTGTGGAAGGTTTCGAGAGTGAGACCGATTGGAGACGTGGGCATGGCGTGTTCCGTGCGATTCAGAACACCTGGGAGAGGTTAAGAAAATACGGTGTACCGTTCGGCGCAAGTGTAACAGCCACGCGCATGAATCACGACGTGATAATGAAAGACGAGTTTTGGGACTTCCTTGAACAGAACGGCGTAAGCTACGTTTGGATCTACCAGTTTATGCCGGTTGGTCAGGACCCGGTGATAGATCTAGTTCCAACACCCAAGCAGAGATTTGAGCGTTTCTTCAAGATGGAACAGCTTAGGTTAAGTGGTAAGTTTGCCTTCGTTGCGGATTTCTGGAACCACGGTTTCCTTACGCACGGATGTCTTTCTGCAGGTGCCAAGTACTTCCACGTGAATGCAAAAGGATATGTGGAACCTTGCGTATTCCAGCAATTCGCGGTTGACAGTATAAGAGAGAAAAAGTTGATTGAAATATTCAAGTCACCGTTCTTTGAAGCTTACAAACGTGCAATTCCGTTCTCCAACAACCTCTTCAGACCGTGTCCGATTATTGATAATCCGAAGGTTTTCAGAGCGATGGTCAAGAATTTCAACGCTATACCACAGCATGAAGGTTCCGAAAAGGTTATCACGGAACTGGCACCGCAAATCGATAAACTTGCCGAAGAATGGAAACAGTACGCTGATAAACTCTGGTACGAGTACGGTTACGTTGAGAGGTACCCGGTGAACAGAGGTGTGTACGATTACGAGACAAGGATGAAACGGTACGCAAGCAAGGAAGAAGCGTTGAAAGTTGATAAAAAGTTGAACATCTAATCTCCAAAATATCAAGATGGAGGCGCTTTTCCTTGGCCAGAACGGTGAAGGAAAATGAAACTCGCAAGAAAATAATCGAAGCAGCGCGAAAGCTCTTTTCGGAGAAAGGATTTGAAGGAGTGAGTATGGAGGACATCGCACAGGCCTCCGGTGTGCGCAAGTCATTGATTTATTATTACTTTCCAAGCAAAGAGGTACTTTTTGAAGAGATTTGGATTCAGATTATCGACGAACTAGAAAATGAGCTGTTCGCAGAAACAGAGAGTGACGGTAACATAACGCGTATGATTAAGAGGATTATCAGAAAATACATAGACTTTGTGATGAACAAAGAAGAGCTGAGTAAACTTATAGCCCGCGAGAGATTGAACGTCATGGAGAGTGAATCTCAGCTCAAGAGGGCAAAGACAAAGTACAGCGGATTTTTGAAGCGACTTGAGTTGTTATTTGAAAAGGGCCGGGAAGCGAACGTTTTGAACGATATAGAACCATCGACAGCTACTGAGCTTGTTACAACCGTGGGAGCGGTACACAGGAAAGGGATTCTACGAAACATCGAAGAGTTTTTACTCAAAGTTCTCCTTAAGGAAAGACCAGAGCATTAGTTGGATTTTTCTAAAAAATTGTAAAATCCAATTTTGGGCAAGCCTTACGGCTTGCCTTTTAGTTCGAAATTGAGGTTATGGTTGAGGGAGGTAAAAACACTATGGAAAATAAATCAGAAAAGTACAAAGTAGCGCTTTTATTTCTACTTCTTATGGGGTTGGTCAGTCTGTTCAGTGATATCACTTACGAAGGTATGCGAAGCATTATAGGACCGTACCTTGGGATGTTGGGGGCATCCGCGTTTCTTGTCAGTTTCGTGGCCGGTTTCAGCGAATTATTTGGTTACGGTATGCGTTTAATCTTTGGAAGAATCGTCGACAAGACCAAAAAATACTGGCTTTTCACGTTCATAGGTTACGGTATGAACCTCTTAGTTATCCCAACACTTGCCTTAACAAACCACTGGGCACCTGCGATTACGTTGGTAGTCTTGGAACGTTTAGGTAAAGCAATTAGAAAGCCGTCAAAGGACACGATTACTTCGTTTGTTGGTGGTCAGCTTGGATACGGAAAGACTTTTGCGATAGAAGAATTCCTTGATCAGATCGGCGCAACGGTCGGCCCGCTCTTTGTGAGTTTTTCGATCTCAAAGAATTTAACTTCTGGAAACTTGCAGGCTTATAAAACAAGTTTTGCGCTTCTTGCGTTCCCTGCGATCATAACTTTGGGAGTGCTGAGTATTGCAAAACTGTTCGTTCCATCACCCGAGAAACTTGAAAAGTCTTCTGAAGTAAAGGCAGAAAAGATCAGAGAGAGTAAGACTCTTCGATTTTACCTTCTAGCAATTGCTTTATTCGCATTCAGCTTTGCGGATTTCGCGTTGATAGGATTCCACGCTCAGGCACTAGACATTTTCTCTGCAAGTGTGATACCTTTGCTTTACGCGGCGGCAATGGCGATAGATGCGCTCTCGGCTCTCCTGTTTGGTTGGATGTTCGACAAAACGGGATTCAAAGCTATTGTTATACCCGTTTTCCTTTCTGCGTTTTATGGCCTACTCTCATTTTCTAGTGCCAAGGTTACGATATGGTTGGGAGTGCTTACATGGGGAATCGGAATGGGAGCTCAAGAATCGATATTTAAGGCTGCCATTGCTAAACTCGTTGCCAAGGAATCACGAGCTACAGCGTACGGTGTGTACAACACTGTTTTTGGCATTTCCTGGTTCTTGGGAAGCGCACTGATTGGTTTGTTGTACGAATACAACATTCAGCTCCTGAAATTCACCACTTTAGTACTCGGACTAGCTTCATTTGGGATATTTTACGCACTCGGCTCTAAAGTCTCCGAAGAATCGAAGTAAGAAACTTTACACAAAAAGCAAAAGGGGGCATAAGCCCCCGCAATTTTACCTTATTCAGTCCTTCTCAAGCCCTAAGCCTTATCTCCTCTTTGTAACACCTTGCTTTTTGTCGAGCCTCTTTTTGTACTCCGAATAAGTTTTCTGGCTGTCTTTTAAAAACTTTTGCAACTTTCTCTCGAACTCTTCTCTCTTTTGCTCGGCTTCAATTTCCTTTGGATCCCTTGTTTCTTTTGATGATTTTTCTTCCTTCAAGCTAATCTCCCACTTTCCGTCTTTACCTTTCCCTATTATCCGACCTTCGATTTCCTGTCCAACCTTGAGGAAGTCTTCAACTTTCTCAACATATTGGTTCGCAATCTTTGAAATGTGGATAAACCCCTTTTCTCCGTTCTCTAATTCGACGTTTGCTCCGAATTTTAGTAGCTCCGTTACTTTACCTTTTACCACCTGACCAACTTCCATAAAATATAACCCTCCTGAAAAGTTAAAATGTGCTGGAGAAATCGGTGGAATCAATACTTACCCTCAAACTTCTTCTTAAACTTCTGGACACGCCCTTCCGTATCAACGATCAGTCCCACACCTCCGCTTCCTTTGTAGAGTGGGTGGCAGTTGGAACAAACATCAATTCTCAGATGGTCTTTTGTGCTCCAAATTTTGTGCTCAGCGCCGCAGGCACACTTTACTGTCAGAAGTTTCATCTCTGGATGAATGCCTTTTTTCACTTTCACTCACCTCTCCGTAAGTTTTATTTGATTTTTGACATTTTTGAAAAACTCGACGGTAGTCTGAATCACGTTATATGATATCACTAATTTTCTAGATTTTCAAGTATTTAATTACTTCGTTATTCTAACTGTATAGACTCCACAATAATCTTTGAAAAGTTCGTAGTGTTCGGTGTAGAGCCAAGTGGTATAATTGTTGAGACTTAAGGCATGTTCAAAGTTTTCGGGAATGACTTGCACGGTAAGAGAATAGGGATGGAAAAGTTGTTGCCTGAAGGAAGGTACGAGATAGATTCAGTTCCGGTGACGAGCGAGCACAAAGAGCCGCTTTAGTAGCTGAAGCATGTAACGTATGGAGAACACAGGAGAAAATTAACAACGCGCACGCGTAGGAAAGTTTACAAGCTCAGAGACGGATGAAGGGGAATTTTAAGCAGAATATTTCAAAGTAACTTGAGGTGTATGACAATAACAGACTGATGAGCTTGATCA
>JAUQPP010000069.1 GCA_030550315.1 Thermotogota bacterium
AGATTTTCAAAACGTCTCGGAAAGTGCTATGGACAAAAAAACCGTTCTCGAATTTAAATGGTACATCCTGGTTTTCGAAGAACCGTAATTCGAAAAATTTTCCGAGATAAGGCAACATGTCTCCATCAACCAAATGCCTTGCATCGAGAATATTGAAATCGTTCAATAGTTTCTTCTCGATCAAGCTCTTTGTGTTTAGAAGAAAATATTTTATTTTTTCCTTGTTCAGCTCACCAGGAGTCTTTATCAAAACGCACCTTGAAGGTTCTATCTCCACCGTACAGGTCCCCTTGCTCATTGTTACAATTTTTAGCGAGAAGCCTTGCACCTTCAGAAAGACTTCGAGGATGCGTGTTAGTTCCTTCTCTTCTTCTGTTAAAATCACCATCTTTCCCAATGTATCTTCCTTTCCTCAACCTCGGTCAAGTTGTGCGGCTCCTTAACCTCGTCTGGATATCCGAGCCCTATCACGCAAAGAACGTTATAGTTCTCCGGTATCCTAACCAGGTTCTTGATTTCAATGTCAACGGCTTTTCCCTCGTGGGATCTGTTATACGCATGCCCCCAACAACTAGCAAGCCCATAATCCACTGCAAGAAGCTGTATGTACGTAGCCACTATGGAAGCATCTTCTTGCCAAGTACTGCTCTCTTTGTTTGCTGTAACAACGATGCACACGGGTGCTGTTTGGAGAAAACCAAATGCACCAGGACGCGTGCTTTGGATCTTCGCAATAAGTTCCTTGTCGGTTACTATCACCAGTTCTACCGGTCGAGAGTTTCTACCACTCGGTGCCAAAAGTGCGTGTTTAACGATATCGATAAGTGTTTCTTTAGGAACCTCCTTGTTTTTAAACTTACGAATACTCCGTCTCTTAAATATAACATCCTTGAGCTCCATAACATCACCTCCCAGCACTCATTCTTACAAGCCATATTTTTAAGAAAGGATCAACTATCCTGTAACCTCTTTCGCACTTCTCAATAATATCTAGATTTTCAAGATTTTCTAAGGCTCTCTTGACACTTCGAGAGCTTATTTTCAACTCGTATGCTGATTTTCCAACTGCTAAGTTTTTCAGTACCATACGTTGAATTGGGGTAAGCGAATCCCAAACTAACTCGAACATTGCCCGCTCACCGATAAGTATACTCTCCGTAGCAAGTTCCAGGTCCTGATGAGTGCAGACTTTCTTCAATTTGTTCGACTTAAACGAAATGGTGTTCCAGAGGATGTGCGCTAAATACTGAATGTAAAATGGATGTCCAGAACAGATATCACAAATTTTGTTGCAAAGTTCATAGGGAATATCAAAGCCCGTCTCATCAAACTTTCGTTTAATAAAGTTTGATGCTTCGCCTTTGTCAAGCAATCCCAGACTCAAAACTTTCGAAAATCGGTAGAAAGGCTTCTCGTGATTCAAAAATATATCTCGCATAACATGACGCTTACTACCGGAAAAGATAAGTATCGTGTTTTTGAAAAATTGTGCATTTTTTCTCAAAATCGCGAGTAGATCAGTCTCTTGGATGTTCAAAATCTCTTGAAACTCGTCGAGTGCTATGATCACAGGCTTGTCCAAGCGTTCCGTGATAGATAGCACTTCTTCAACATTATTCGCAGTTGGTGCTATTCTTAAGCTGAAACCAACGGTTCCAAGAGTTATCTGAATACCATCAACCTTGGGCAAAAATTTTCTAACGAGCGTCTCTACCTTTTTCCTTTTGCCAAGGCCGGTAAGAATCGCAGTTGTGTACGTACTTAAAAAAGCTTCGAGTGTCGTTATTCCCATGAGGTCAACGTAAAAAGTTTGAGCAAAATCTACACGATTGAAAAGATTTTTTATTAATGATGTTTTTCCATATCTTCTGGGTGAGATGATGGTGACGTGGATACCACTTTTTATGTCACTTAACAACTCTTCAATCTCTCTTCCACGATCGCAAAAATCATCCCCATCCACAACGACTCCGAATTTAAATGGATTTCTTTTCATGATTTCTCCCTCACAATTTGCACACCCACTTTTTGCAGTGTGCATCGCACACCCCCGAAGTAATTTTAGCACATGCCATCACATATGGTAGAATAGAGTTAGATATTTCTGGAGTGGTGGAAATGTGGTATATCGGTACAAGCGGTTTTTCCTTTGAAGACTGGATTGGGACAGTCTATCCTGAAGACATAAAAAAGGAAGAAATGTTCACATACTACTGCCAAATCTATAAGTTCAACGCTGTTGAACTTAACTTCACGTTCTACCAAATGCCATCGCACAAAACCATACTTAGGTTGCTTAGAAGATCACCTCCTGGTTTTAAGTTTGCCGTGAAGTTACATGGTTCGATTACTCATGAAGGTGACCTTGATAATATATCTCCCTTCATCGAATCCACAAAAATCTTAGCCGAAGAAGGAAAAATGATAGGGTATCTTGCACAGTTTCCTTACGGATTTAGGAGAAGCCCTGAAAATGAAGATTTCCTTTTTCGTTTAGCAGACTTAGTCTATCCGCTGTTTGTTGAGTTTCGTCACGATAGCTGGCACAAGTTTTGCGAAACGTATAGCGGTCAGTTTCAATTTGTGGTTGTGGATTTGCCGAAAATAGCCAATCTCTTTCCATTGAAGGTTTTTAATACGGAGACTGTTTACGTTAGACTCCACGGTCGTAACAAAAATTGGTTTCAGGCTGATGAAAAAACAAGGTATGACTATGACTACTCCGACCATGAACTTATGGAACTTGCCGGTCTGCTCAATGTTCCATGGCTCCAAACGCGTTATGTGTTCTTCAACAACTGCTACCGTGGGCAGGCTTTAAAAAACGCACTTGCCTTTCGAAACATGGTTGGTGGAGATAAATCGGGTGACTTGTTCTCGATTCAGTGAGATAGAAAAACAAAACCGGTGGTTTGGCCACCGGTTTTGTTGCTTTGTCCTCGATAAACAAGCATAGCAACTAAATTCTAAACTTTTTGACAATCTCATCCAACATTTTTGATATGTTTAGGAGCTCAGAGGATATTTCTTTTATTTCCAAAAATCTGCTTTCTTGCTCGCGCGTTGCTTTGCTAACAGCTTCGAGCCTTTCAGCAATACTCGTGACTGACCTGGCTGCTGTGTCCAACGCACTGCTCATCTCTTCTGCTCCTGCACTCATCTCTTGAGAACTTGCTGCAAGATTGTCTACCATCGTTGTAACATTTTCAATCTGCATAAGGATATTCTTGAATGATTTTGAAATATTTTCGGCCTCAGTTTCAGCCTTTTCAACTGCCGAAATCATTTCCTCTGTTGCTTCACGTGCAAGTTCAGAACCTTGCTGAACGGTTGAAAGTATCTGAGCGATTCGGCTTGTTTCAAGCTTACTTTGTTCAGCCAATTTCCTTATTTCATCAGCGACGACGGCGAATCCTCTTCCGGCTTCTCCCGCCCTTGCCGCTTCGATAGCCGCGTTCAGTGCCAAAAGGTTAGTTTGCTCTGCGATGGAGTTGATGGCGTCAACTATTTCCCGAATGTTTTTCGCGTTTTCCACAAGTTTTCTCACCACATCTCCAGTAGCTATCGCTCGTTCGCGAGTTTTCGAGACAGCCACCGTCACAGTTTCAATAGCTGCTTCTCCTTGCCTCGCCAGTTGAGTCATGACGTTGGCCTTTTCTGAAAGTTCCTGGGCAGCGTGGGCAATGTTTTGGGCGCTTGCAGCAACTTCTTGTACACCGCTTGTTAATTCCTCGACGGATGCTGAAGCGTTTTGAGAGGCGGTGTTAACCTCCTCAGAAAGCAGGGCAAGTGCGGACGTTTTACTCAAAAATTCTTCGGCGGAGGCATTTAGAACTGCGGCTGAATTTCTAACTTCTTGAGAAGCCTGGATAACACCTCCAACCGTAGCTTTTAGCGAGGAAATCATGCTCGTCATCCCTATAATCATTTCGTCTAGCTCGTCTCTTATCTTTAACGAGGAAAGGCTGGAAAGTTCTACCGTAAAATCTCCGGAGGCAATTCTCTCAAACGAATTTAAAACGCTGCCGATTTTTCGGGAGGTTTTAGCGGAGTAAATCATATTGAACAACGCAACCATAGTAGCCAAGGCGATGGTGACAAAAATTTGAATCCATAAAGACTTTTTCTGATCTGTTACGAGTTCCGAAACGTCTATTCTTGAAAGTAAGACACCAATGACTTCGTTTTTGTAATCAGTTACGATAAAATCTGTGAAAACGTAGTTACCTCGAAGGAAATGACCGTGCTTCCCCGCCAAAATATTGTCAATGTCAAAGTACCTTGTAAAGTCCTCAAGAGTTTCCGATTCTTTGATGATCTTCCTGTCAGAGTTACCACGCTCATCCTTCAAAAGAAGAATGATGTTGTCACCGGGAATTTCCGCGAGGAATTTTTCGTCAAAATACTCTATCATTTCCACACTTCCAACGTATTCACCTTCGTAGAAAACCGGATATATCACTCTGTTACCGAAACCGGACTTGCCTATCGAAATGCTTTTTAAAGGTCTTTTTGTTGCAATAACGTTAAGCACATCTTTCCTGAAGTCCAACAGATCGCCAAATTTCATAGGGTCGTTTGATCTAAGGTAAGAACGTCCATCTTTTGTATGGAAATGAATTTGCCCAATGTTAACAGTATTTTTCAACTCCTTCGCAAGATTCGTAATTATCTTAACAAGATACTCTCTGTCATCTTGGGCAAAGGCTCGAATAACTTATTGGTTACTCAGAAGAGTCAGGATTGCAGATTCTATAGTTGTTGCAGACTCCACTATCTTGGTCTCGAAGAAGCGCTCGAAATCTTTCTCTTGTCGTTCCTTTATCCGCTCAAGCTGGATCTGGAAAAATATGAACTGCGTTAGTAGCATGACTACAACAACCAACACGACCAGTCCTGGAACAAAAAATTGCATATAGGTCCTCAGTTTCACCGTATCACCCCCAAAATTGGTATAATTTTTAGACTACTATTACATTTTACTGAAAATTTTCCTTCTTATGCCAACGAACGAGCCTGGAGTGTTGGTGAAACTACTTTTGTTGCAGAACGATTACTGTACCATCGAGATAAGCAACGACAATTTTGTCACCATCTACCAGCACCTTTCGAAGCAAGAATGAGTTATGTGGTCTTATTCGAAGGTGCTCAACGCCGTTTTCATTATCAAGCAAGATTATCTCTCCTTTTACGTTGCCTATTATTAAACTCTTCCCAAATAATTGAGGTGACGAACCGTAGACCGGAGTACTTGTTTTTACCTTCCACAAAACATTTCCTAATCTTAAACCGAATTTCACCACTTCGCCGTTGATAGTCGAAGAGTACCCGTTCTCGTTCACAATTAGAATGTCCGAGAACCCAACGCCTGAAAGAGGTAAAGTCCAGACGGTTAAACCCGTCTCGATGCAAAGTGCTTGAATATAGCCAGCAAAGTGAGTGTATATTACCATTCCCTCAAATATCTGCGGTGTACAGCCAGCTGCGGTATAGTATGTCTTCCCAACCTTGAACACTTTCAACTCTTCACCAGATTCATTTAAAACGTAAAGACCTCCGGACCATGACGCAAAAATGTATTTGCCGTTGAAGAAGTTGGCCGGTCTTTGAACGCTTCCACCCACATCGTACTTTTTTATCAGTCTCAGGCTTCCACTTTCGAGTAAATAAAACGAACGTCCTGCTCCTATACCTACCGTTTTCAGTCCCACTGAGATGCTGAAAATTGGTTCGGAAATCTTTTGAGTGGCTATCACTTTTCCGTCTTGTGCCCTTATCAGGAAAAGTCTGCCATTCAAATCACCAGCATAAAGAAACTCACCAGATGGAGCAAGGTTCGAAACAATAGAGCCTATTGAAATCCTCCAACTCAGCTTTCCATTTTTGTCGAAGCTAAAGATGTTTCCTGAGTAGTCAGAAAATGCATATCCTGCCAGTGTTCTCACTGGAGAACTATAGGAGGTATTCTCCATTTTAAAGTTCCAAGAAAGTGTGAAGAGGTCGGAATGTTTAGGTTGAAACGAATTGAATCTTGAAAATCTCTTGGAGATCTCTAGCCTGTGCAATAGGTCTCTATTAACACTTCCAACTAGCTCAAAATTTTTGCCATCGCTCGTTTTCCAAATGTAAAAGTTATTATCATCCCAGCTCAAAATGGTGGCCCATCCATCCTTTACCGCACCCACAGTTGCAGTGTATAATCCATTAATGGAAGAAGAAAATGTGAACTTGTGGGTATGTCCCGATAAGTACAGAGCAATGTTAAATTTCTGCGAAAGTTCGTACAACTTCCATCCGTCATCAGTATAGTTAATCGGATGATGTGACAAAATGACAAAATTTCTACTACTGCCGGCATTTGACTGGAGTTTGTTCGTTAACCAAGAAAATTGCGGTTCACCGAAATGTCCGACATGTTCAAAAAATAGCGAGCTATCAAGGCCAAAAAATGTTATATCATCAGCAGTAACTTCAAACACCCTATATAGGGCATTCTGAATTTTGACGTCTTTGCGTACACGATCGGTCCAGCGCGTATCATGGTTACCAAAAAGAAAACTACACTTACCAAAAATATTTTCAACTTTTTTCAATAAGTTACTGACTTGGGCAAATTCCTGTTCTGTTCCCACTTCTGTTAAATCGCCCAAAAAGAACGTATGTAACGGCTTCAAATGTACCAGTCGTTCAACCGTACTGTCAACCACACGACGAGTTGTGGGATAATGAAGGTCGGACAAAATAAGCACATATCCACGATGACGTGAAAAGGGAAGTTCCTGGGAAAAGCAAAAGAACGAGTTTAAGAAAAACAACAAAAACACTAAAGCAATTATGGATCTTTTTAAGCACTGGCTCATAAGAACACTTTAAACCCCCTGTATTCGGAGTTGTTGTGCCTTTGAACAATTATACACGGACAAGTATAATTGTTTCAAGTTTCCCCCAATTTTAGCCGAAAATAAAATTGACTGCCGAACTTACGTTGTACCGGAGGTGTGGAGTGTGGGCCGGGACGAGAAGTTAGGCACGGTGGCTGGTGACGCAGTTATTCTCGCTTTTTTTATCCTTCTCACGCTTTTATTGACGACTCCCACAACGAGGGCTGTTTATATTCGACTTAATTCCTCACATCCGTACCTTTTAGGGTTTCTAAAAGTTAGCATTCTTGCCACGTTAGGCGAGATAATATCGAAAAGAATATCTGGAGGAAAATATGAAAAACCCGTGGGTCTTCTCTACAGATTCCTCATTTGGGGGCTCCTCGGAATCATCTTTGTTCCCATTTTCGAACTCTATTTTTCAGGTACCAGGACTCTACTGGAGAAAAATTTATTGCCTCACGCCTCTTCTATGTTCACGCTCTTTCACGCCTTTTACACAAGTCTAATAATGAATCTTACATTTGCTCCCGTTTTTATGGCATTCCATCGGGTAACGGACACATACATAGAACTTGGAAATGGTAAATTTAAATCAATACTCAAACTCAGATTCAACGATGTATTAAAAAACGTGAACTGGTACCAATTCACATCTTTTGTCTTATTCAAAACGATTCCGTTTTTCTGGATACCTGCTCATACAATAACGTTCCTGCTTCCGTCCAATTTCAGAATACTGACCGCTGCGTTGCTTTCTGTAGTCTTAGGTATTCTGCTCTCTATACGTTCGTCAAAACTGAAGTGAGAGGGTGTTATTCATCAGTGGACCGGTCGGGGCGGCAGTCCCAAAACCGTATCCGGGGTTTGATGGATAGCTGGATTTATGATAAAATATAATTTTAAAGGTTGCGTGCGTACCTGGAGGTGAAAGGCATGAGTGTCTTCCGAAGGTTTGAGATAAAGCTAGTTAGTTTGAACTTGGTTTTGATGGTTCTTTTATTTTCAACAATCTCACTTGGCGGCTTCTTCCAAAAAACTTACCCTCAGCTTCCAATAAACCAGCAAAATCCTGATAGCTCATGGGGTGCGGTGTATAGCAAGAGTGTCTCTACAAGAGTTGTTACAGGACAAACTATTCTTTCCGTTGCTTACGAAGTAACGACCGTCAACGCAAATCCTGGTGAAGGGCCGTTCTCGGATGTTTCACAAACATATTTGGTTGATTATAACCGAGATGGTCGCGCGGATATTTTTTCGGTAACTTACGGTGGGCGGGTTATAATCAAAAGAAACGACGGAGTAGTCAATAATGAACTAAGATTCACCGACGCAGTTTCTTACATCATTTGGAATCTTGGAAACAACAACGGTTCTGGAGATGGTACGGCTGTTGTGGATGACTTTGATAACGACGGTACACCGGACCTGTTTTTGTTTAACGCTCGGCAACTTGCTATTTTTATCCCGAACGCTTCCGTTCCAAAATCGGTGACGGCAAATCCCCCGCAAATGTTCTGGCAGTTCTTCAATTCTGATCCAAAATTCCGGACAAATTGGACAGTAAGCGCTATGGTAGCTTACGATTACGATGGTGATGGTTACAAAGATATAATATACGCTGACATGTCTGGTAGAATTTGGTTGTGGAAGAACATCCATTCTCGCGGCAATACAAGATTTTTTGATCCAAACGGAAGAGTATTATTGTTCTCCGAC
>JAUQPP010000070.1 GCA_030550315.1 Thermotogota bacterium
CAATTACGGCTTGAGCGCTTTGAGAATGAAGATTACGTGAAAAGAAATTATCCTTAAGTTTTTGCTTAAGTTCGTAAATTGAAGTACCATTTTCGATTACTTCGTGATTAGCAACGTTCCAAAGTTTGGAAGCTGAGTAAGTGAGATGACCAAAGATGATAGCAAGGTTCTTATCGGTTTTCCTTGAAAGGTCTAAAACAAAGCATTTAGTCAAGTATTGTTTCAAACACATCACCACACTTTGAGATGCACTAAAAGAATTATACTATACAAAGCTTAATTAACAAAAACGGCTCTGTATCCGTGCATTAAAATGCGGGGTTTTAGAGCCGAGAATTTCTATAAAGATCAAGTAGTTGTTAAGCTTTTTGATCGCTGCAGTCTTCACCGCAACTTCACGACATGCACGATCAAGATAAAAGAGCGTATCGGTCTTCCTGGCACAATCGAAAAGTTGACCTGGTGGCACAATCGAACCGTCTTTACCAACCCCACGTGCCAGGACTTCAAATCCCACGACCTTATGCTGCTTAACATCAACAACTGGTTGGAAATAGGCTGTCAACCGCCCGTCCGAAAGCATCTCAAGGTACTCCTCAGCCTCAACCAGAGACGTCCAAGTATTCAAAGGTTTGAGAGATTTGAACGCGGAAACGGTTAAAGGGGTATTTTTATCAAGCATCACGCAGTGTATGTCATTGAGCTCGACGCTTGAAAAAACATTGGAACCCGTAAGTTTGACGATGAACGATTTGAAATTTTCAACCTCGAACCCTAAGAATTCACCTTCATCCAAAAACTCACATCCGTGGTCTTTTAGGAAACTTTTGAACTTCTCCTTGATTACTTCCAGAGGAAAAACACAGAACAGTTGTTTCGGTTCGTCTGTAACACGTGGCAAAACTTGACACCTTTGACAGCGCTCATTCATCGTACTCACCTCCGCAAGCAACTAAAAAGTCACTACTTGCATTTTCAAAAAGATTATACCACGTCTACCAAAGAACTTTGGACGTTTTAAATGGATAAAAACTTTCCACCTGACGTGGAACCCTTCCACAGCAAAGTATCTTTTCGACGATAGCTAAAAAGCCTGAGATGTTGACTAAAGATAGTTTATGTGTCTATCTCTTGAGTCGCAACCTTTCAAACTCTCAGAATTCCAAAACTTTAGGAGGGATACAAGTGAGTATTAAGTCGGTACTTTTAGTTAGCATTACAGTTTTGACATTCGCGAGTGTCACGCTCTTAAACTTCGTCTCTGGAAAGTTAGTTACGGACCTACTCGGGACGAAGGCTTTGGAGTTTCTTCGTGCCGTTGCGGCAAATCTCGACAAAGAAGCTTTGAACAGAGTTGTTGAATCGATGGATAGTAACACGGAAGATTACAGAGCTCTAAACGCTTATCTCATAAGAGCACGGGAAGTGAGCTCATTTAAATACCTTTACACTGTGAAGATAGAGGGTTCGAAGCTCACATATCTTGTTGACGGTTTACCACCAACCGCGGAGGGTTTCTCCGCCCTCGGTGAATCAGAAGACCTTCCATTAAAAGGATACGAAGGGGGAAAAGAGTTCTACACCGGGCTGTATAAAGATGAAAATTGGGGAGTTCTGCAGACGGCTTCTGTGCCCATAATTTACAAAGGGAAATTAATCGCATGGATTGCCGGTGACTTTGATGCAGGATACGTCAAACAAATTCGCTTAAGGATTAACGTCATTTTCTTAGGTATAGTCTTGACCTTCTCTGTTGTCATTCTGATTGTTTTCGCCCTCGCCCTTAAAAAAATGGGTTTGCTGTACGCCGTTTTCGAACGTCTTGGTAACGGCGACTTGTCTTTTGAAATTAGTGTAAAAGGCAAAGACGAAGTATCAAAAATCTTAAGCGCTGGTGAAAATATGAGACAAAATATGCGTAGTTTAATCAGTACCCTCAGTGAAAAGATAATGCAAATAGTCAAGGTTAGTTCTGAAGGTGTCGATTCTTCAAAGAGTATTTTGAAAGCAGTCTCAAATCTCGAAAAATCAAACGAGGAACTCCAACGTTTTACTGAAGATTTGCATTCGTCCCTTGAGGAGATGACCGCAACTGCTCAACAGATCAACGCATCGGTGAATACGCTGGTAGATGAGATTGGTAGTATCTCACGAGCAACGGAATCGGTTACAAACGCCACGAATGCCGGGAAAGAGGTTTTAAGTAGTTCCGTGGATTTTGCACAGGTTGTCCTTAGATCAATAGAAGACTTCACTGAACGCGTAAAGCAACTAAGGTATAAGAGCTCGAACATAGGTGAGGTACTTAACGAAATAACCAGCATTGCCGAGCAAACTAACCTTCTAGCGCTTAATGCAGCAATTGAAGCTGCAAGGGCGGGAGAGCTCGGCAGAGGCTTTGCAGTTGTTGCTGATGAGATTAGGAAACTAGCAGAACAAAGTAAACAAGCAGCTCATAGGATTACCTTAATACTTGGTGATATCACGGCTGCGTCAGACAACGTTTCAAGAGAGACGGTCGAAAATCGCAACACTGTGAATGAACTTGTTGAAAGAATCATTCACGCACAACAAAAATATGGCGAAATTGAAAGCGTTGTCAAAAACATTACCGAGGAAATAACGAACCTTCATACACTCTCGGAGGAACAGAAAGCAGCTATTAATCAATTTGTGAACTCTATGACCACAATCACATCTGGGGCAGATAATCTTGTTAAGCTTGTAAGTGAAATCGAAAACGTGATTCAGAATATTAGATCACTTTCGAAAAAACAATCTGAGTTCTCAGAAGAGCTCGATATGATTGCAAAAGACTTGTCCTTAAGACAAAGTATTTTTAAAGTATAGTTTTTGTGAAAAACCTTGAAACCCGAAAAACCCACCGCACGGTGAGTTTTTTAGTTTCCATTGGAAAATTCACCAACGAATAAAATTGCAACAAATGTACCTTGGATAGTCAGAAGAATTTCTCAAGCCCTTTCTAAGAAGAAGTTCCCACCTCCAAAATCGTACAAGAAGTTTCTGTCACGCACATGCTAAAATATTCTTGAACTTCAAAGCAGTCCATGTTGGGCAGGAGGGCTATTTATGGGACTATTAGAAGTTGCTGGACCGATAATGGTCGGACCTTCAAGTTCGCACACGCTGGGTGCGTTGAAAATTGCACGGTTTGCTTATAAACTGATGGGAATTCCTGAGGAAGTCACATTCGTGCTCCATGGTTCGTTCGCACTTACTTACAAAGGTCACGGAACCGATAGGGCTTTGCTTGCTGGAATTGTCGGATTGAAACCAGATGATACCAGAGTAAAAGATGCTTTTGCAATAGCTCAGTCGTACGGTTTGAAGTTCAACTTTGAGGTATCGGACCTTGGGGAGGTTCATCCCAACACCGTGCTTGTAAAAGCCAAGCGAGGAAATATTTACAACGAAGTGCGTGGTTCATCCGTTGGTGGAGGTGCGATAAAAATAAATCAAATAAACGGTGTGGATTGTGACCTCACCGGTGAGTTTCCCACTCTTGTGATACTAAACAGAGATCTTCCGGGTGCTTTAAGAGGAATTTTGGAGTGTATAACGTACAACATTGCAAACGTTTACCTGCGGCGCGTGAATGCTCTCGAAGGACTTGCACTAACAATCATCGAATTGGATTCAAATATTGATGATGAAACATTGAAAAAGTTACGTACGAATAAATATGTGCTTGAAATCTATAACGTAAAAAGTGAAGAAGGTGAGAACCTTGGTATTCAGTGACCTACTTACAATCTGGCGTAACACAGGTCTGGAGTTCAGTGAAATTATTTTGGCACAAGAGATGATGGAGACAGGTCGTGATCCTGTTGCTGTTAAACGTTCCTTGAAATACCTGATGGATGTTATGCTCGAAGAAGCCCAGAAAAATTTCGGCAAACCATTCAAGACGTTGACAGGGTTAACTGGCAATAACGCAGCAAAGCTGTGCGCAAGCAAACCAAGAGTTTTAAGCGAATTTAATTGGGTCGCCACAGTCACAGCACTCTCGATGGCGGAGTCAAATGCCGCGATGGGCAGGATTGTGGCTTGTCCCACGGCCGGTTCATGTGGTGTTATGCCCGCAATGCTGTACGCACTTAGAAATGTGAAAGAAGCTGACAATGAAGGCTTACTCAAAGCATTTATCGTTGCTTCGGGAGTTGGAAACGTGGTTGCAAAAAAGGCTACTCTTTCTGGTGCCGCAGGTGGTTGTCAAGCGGAGATTGGAACTGCCACCGCGATGGCGGCCGCACTAATGACGTATTACTTTTCCCATAATCCGGAAACCGTTGGTCATGCCTCAGCTTTGGCACTTAAGTCTCTCATGGGACTTGTGTGTGATCCTGTTGGTGGCTTTGTGGAAGTTCCGTGTGTTAAACGAAATGCAATCGCTGTAAACGTTGCTATAGCATGTGCGGAGATGGCTTTAGCCGGAATTGAGAGCGTTATTCCCTTCGACGAAGTCGTTGAAGCGATGTACCACGTTGGAAGGTCTCTTCCCGAATCATTGAAGGAAACTGGCCTTGGTGGCATAGCGGCAACGCGGACTGCTCAAAAACTTGTTGAAAGTATTCACAAAACTTTGAACAGTGGTTCCGAAACTTAAAAAATATTTCCATTCTTCTCTACACTAACTATTCTAAACTCGAATATTCGTTGATAATGCTCTCACCAATTGATAAAATTATCATTGCTGAACCCTCAGATTTGGGAGGTCTTACTATGGCTGAAGTGATTCGCGCACCAAGGGGAACGCAATTAACGTGCAAATCCTGGCAAACAGAAGCCGCTATGAGAATGTTGATGAACAATTTGGATCCTGAAGTTGCTCGCGATCCGGCAAACCTCATCGTTTACGGTGGAAAAGGAAAGGCTGCACGCAACTGGGAATGCTTCTACAAGATTGTTGAAACGCTGAAAGTACTGGAAAACGACGAAACACTTCTTATCCAAAGTGGAAAACCAGTAGCCGTTTGGAAGACGCACGAGTGGGCACCGAGAGTTCTTATTGCAAACTCAAATCTTGTACCTAAGTGGGCTACGTGGGATTATTTCAACGAACTTGAAGCGCGTGGTTTGATTATGTACGGCCAGATGACTGCCGGAAGTTGGATATACATCGGTACACAAGGTATACTCCAAGGCACTTACGAAACGTTCTACGCAGTTGCAAGAAAGTATTTCGGTGGCACGTTGCGTGGAAAACTTGTTCTGACGGCTGGACTCGGTGAAATGGGCGGTGCCCAACCACTTGCTGTTACGATGAACGATGGGGTTGCGATCTGCGTGGAAGTTGACAAGAGAATGATCGACAGACGCTTACAAACTGGTTACCTTGATACGTGGACCGACAGCTTAGACGAAGCACTGAAAATGGCAAAGGAAGCAATGAAGGAAGGTAGACCATTATCGATAGGCTTGCTCGGAAACGCAGCGCAAATACATCCTGAGCTCGTGAGACGTGGGATTATTCCAGATGTAGTTACCGACCAGACAGCAGCCCACGACCCGTTGAACGGTTACGTACCCGCCGGTATACCGTTTGAAGAAGCACTAAAACTGAGAAGGGAGAATCCGCAAAAGTACCTCGAAATGGTTTACGATAGTGTCGTAAAACATGTCGAAGCAATCCTCGAGATGCAAAAGCAGGGAGCAAAGGTTTTCGAATACGGAAACAACATCAGACGTTTAGCACAAGAACACGGAGTAAAGGATGCGTTCAACATCCCCGGCTACGTTCCTGAATACATTAGGGACCTGTTCTGCGAAGGTAAAGGACCGTTCAGGTGGGTAGCACTTTCCGGAAATCCTCAGGATATCTACAAGACCGACCAGAAGGTCATCGAACTGTTTGGGGAAGATGAGCACATCCGCAAATGGATCGAAATGGCTCAAAAGAAGGTAAAATGGCAGGGCCTCCCGGCAAGAATCTGTTGGCTAGGTCAAGGTCAACGAGCTGAGATGGGGCTTGCGATGAACGAGATGGTTAAGAAAGGGGAACTCGAAGCCCCCATCGTTATCGGAAGAGACCATCATGACACCGGTTCAGTAGCGAGTCCGTACAGAGAAACAGAAGCGATGAAAGATGGAAGTGACGCGATTGCTGACTGGCCATTGCTTAATGCGATGCTTAACGTTGCAAGTGGTGCCACCTGGGTTTCGATCCACCACGGTGGCGGTGTTGGAATAGGGTACTCAATACACGCTGGTGTCGTCATCGTTGCCGATGGAACGGACCTCGCACGTCAGAAACTCGAGAGAGTCCTCACGAACGATGTCGGCATGGGTGTTGTAAGACATGCGGATGCGGGTTACGAAATAGCCATAGAAACCGCAAAGAAACATGGAATTAGAATGCCGATGCTGAAGGACTAAATCAAAGTTTGAAGTACCATTCGCTACTACAGTTCAAAGAGTGGGGAGCGTGGGGAAAACTGTACATAGGACCGAGTCGGTACAGAATTTTGGAGAGCGTTGATTTTGGCAATTCCGAACTTCTGGAATTCCTCGAGAGTAAAAAGGAGCGGTTGGATGTATACCATAGACACGTAGCGGTTGTAACCTGTTCTCCAAATCCGAATCAGGAGCACAAAACCGCTCCTTTCTTTTTAAACTTCCTCACGACACCTTCAGGAGACAAGGTTGTTGGTCTCTCGATTTCAAACCCACTTCAACGCTCCCCTGTGATCTACAAGCTTCAGGAACTGAGAAATTCAGCAACTTACCTCCACGTGTTTGAACAAATCTTTAAGGGACTCTCCTGTAACCTTCAGTGCGGTATTGTCAAATTACCGCTGAAAACACGATTTGTTGCGTTGGCGGGAACCGACAGCTTTCTTGAAAAGGAGATTTTCAGTGAAAAGGTGCTCGGCCACGAAGCATTTTCATTTGCTCAGAAAGTTGATGACGTCATCATTGAGCGCATAGAACGTTACAAGTTTGGAAGCTTTGGAAAGTGTATCACCGCGATAACTGACGATGGTATATATTTCTTTGTCGTCGACAAAACCATTCGAGACGAACATCGCACACTCTTCTCGGAAATAGTTTCTCTATTAAGAAAAAAACACAACTTCGAAGCGGCAAAGTATTATCCTATTCAAGAAAGGATAATAGGCTCATTCGTTCTTGACTTCAACGCCATCTTCTCCGAAGAACCTTTTCTCAAGGTCTCCCAGCTGCTGGAGGAGTACGAAAGAATAAAGGCTCTTATTACCCAGTACCTCTGACGAAAACCAATAGGGTAGATAGGGGTGAACGGCTTGAAAACGGGTACCAAACTTTTTCTCGGATTTGTTTTGGCTGGGGCACTGCTAACCTACGTCCTTCCGTGGTTCATCGAGCTTTACAAATATAAAAGTCGTTTGGTTTCTCCGGACGAGGTTCTGAAAACTCTCGAACATGTTGAAAGACGCATCAAGGAAGGCTGCGCTCTACCTTGGTTGAATGCATCAGAAGAGGATTTTAACCAAAAACTTACAGAAGCCAAGCCCCAGCTAACATCGAAGATGTTGCCTATAGAGGTTTTTAAAATCATTCAACCTGTACTATCAGTTCTCAACGACCAGAACATTCGCTTTTCAGTGCCAGTGGAACCGGTGTACGACGTGTTACCGTTCTCGGTCGCAGTTGTTGATCGGAGGATAATAGTCGTATCAACGGCTGACAATTCTGTACCACTCGGAGCCGAGTTAATTGCCATCAACGGAACACAGGAAGACGAGTTAATAGAAGAATTCTTAAACTACACATCGGGTGAGTGCTACGAACTCAGGGAACAGCAACTCGGAACGCTTATATGGCTCTACCCAGAACTTTCAAAGAAAAATAGGCGATTTGAAGTACAAGTATATCGCATACCGAAAAAGTATGCTGTTACATTGAGGTTCAACGGCGAAGAAAAAACGGTTACTGTCAAAACAACCACAGCCTACACCTTTCCAAAACTGGTTAAAGAATCATCACCACAACGTAGTCCGTTTGAGTTCGAAATGCGTGGGAATGTTGGCATTCTCAAACTTGGAACATTCTCACTTAGGGAAGGAATGTTCAACAGGTACAGGGATTTTCTGAACGGACTTTTTGTTCAGTATCCGGAGATGGAAAGCTTAATAATCGACGTTCGAGGAAGTGCCATCAGAGACTTGGGGGTCTTCAAAGAACTTTTGGAACATCTTTTCCACGAACCAAAAACCGTCGATTTGAAGATGAATGTGGTAATGACAGCCTACAACCTCAGTACGCTCGAAAAACTTGGAATTTCGTTTACGTCTTCAACTGGTGAATTGCTAACGGTTCCCCTTAAACTCGAATTGATTCCTCGAGAGCCCGTATTCAGAGGTAAGGTTTACGTCTTAGCTGATCGTCATACCACGCAGACTTCCCTTGATTTCTTGCTACTTTTCCGCAAACTTAAACGTGGAAAGATAATCGGAGAAATACCGGTTACTCCGGTGAATCACTCCGCGGAGGTTTC
>JAUQPP010000071.1 GCA_030550315.1 Thermotogota bacterium
AAGTTGGTGTATTACCAAGGACTCACGGTTCGGCGCTATTTACACGTGGGGAAACTCAAAGCTTGGGAATAGTGACTCTTGGTTCACCGGCCGAGGAGCAGATAATCGATACGCTCATAGAAGAAGGTACGAAACGTTTTATGTTGCATTACAACTTTCCACCGTTCTCAACGGGTGAAGTTAAGCCATTAAGAGGGCCAAGTAGAAGGGAAATCGGACACGGTCACCTTGCGGAACGTGCAGTGAAGGCGGTTGTGCCGGATGAAGATGAGTTCCCGTACGTGATTCGCGTTGTCTCTGAAATACTTGAATCTAACGGTTCATCATCGATGGCTACTGTTTGTTCTGCATCCTTAGCGCTGATGGATGCGGGAGTTCCTATAAAGAAACACGTTGCTGGTGTTGCTATGGGGCTTATTCTTGAAGAAGGCAAAGGTGTTATCCTAACTGACATCATCGGCTTGGAAGACCACTGGGGTGATATGGACTTCAAAGTTGCGGGTACAAGGGATGGTATTACGGCATTCCAGATGGATTGTAAAGTTTCAGGTGTGAGTGAGGAACTGCTGCGTGAAGCGCTCTTACAAGCACGTGAGGCTCGAATGTTCATACTTGATAAACTTTACGAAACTATAAGCGAACCACGGAAAGAGCTTTCACCTTACGCACCGCGTATACGCTGGTTCTACATTGATCCTACCAGATCAGGTGAAATTATCGGACCAGGAGGCCGCATCATCAAGAACATCATCAGGATGTTTGACGTTGAGATTGTCATCGACGACGAGACAGGAAAAGTTACGGTTAGTGGTACGAATCCAGATAAAGTCAATGATGCGGTGGAGTACATCCAAGGTATGCTTCGAGAAGTCTCAATTGGAGACCAGTTCGAAGGTCGCGTGACTCGTGTGGAAAATTACGGTTTATTTGTGGAAATCGCGAGCGGAAAAATAGGGTTATTGCACGCGAGCAAGATGGGTAACGTAAAACCGACGAATTTCAAAGTCGGTGACAGAATCAAAGTAGAGGTAGTGAATATTGACGAACTAGGAAGGTTGCAATTTAGGAGGTTAGAATAAATGATAGTAAAAGTCTCAGAAAACGTCTACTATTATGAGATTCCCGGAATTCGTTCAGTTACAATAGCATTTATCGTGGGGAGTGGTCCGGTCTATGAACCGGACCATTTACTCGGTATATCACACTTTATAGAGCATATCGCCTTCAGGAAAACTAAGAAACGATCGATGAAGCAAATAAAACTCCCGATAGAACAGATAGGTGGAATTCTCAACGCTTGGACTGATAAAGAAAACACCGTTTACTATGCGAAAGTGCCATCGACGTTTTTCAGAACAGCGTTCAATATACTCAAAGAATTGGTCTTTGAACCAGACTTTACGGAGAAAAACTTGGAACTTGAAAAGAAAATAATTCTTGAAGAGTACTATTCTGAGCAAGAGGTTCCCGAGCAGAGGTTGTACAACAAGTTCTTCGAAACGTTGATAGATGGTCCTCATTCGAAATCTATCATCGGCACGGAAGAGACTATAAAAAATATAACGCTAAAAGATTTACAAGAATTTCATGATGAGATGTACTCGCCGTATAATGTCAAGATATTCGTTGCGGGTAATGTTTCCAAGGGTGATTTTAAGCTCCTCAAGTCCGTAGAACTGCACGATGGCATCAAGACTGCAAAACATGTTTCCAGGTTGAGGAAAGGTATCACCTTCGATAAGTTTGAAGAAACCCAGCAATTTCACATTCTTCTTTCGCATGAAAGTATCGGTTTGGCAGATGACGAATTCCTTTATCCAGCCCTTGTTCTAAACACGATTCTCGGCAGTGGAATGAGTTCGCTGCTGTTTGAGAAAATTCGTGAAAGGAAGGGGCTCGTTTACGATATAGCGACCCAGAATATTCAGTCGCGTGAGTGGGGAATATTCACAATTTACGCTGCAGCTTCTGAGAAGAACGCGGAGAAGGTCATAAAGGAGATATTCAATATATTTAGAAACTTCCAGCTAACGAAAAAGCTTTTCAACTATGGCAAGAAGAGGCTCCTTGGAATGTTGGAACTTGCTACCGAGAGTACCTCAACGCTTACTTCTTTGTATATCCAGTACGTTGCCAACGATGTGGAGGTCAAGACGATAGAGGAGTTCGTTAACAACATAAAACAGGTTACCGAGAACGATGTGATGAGAGTTTTCGAAAAATTGATTGCTGGGCAGTGGGCTCTGGCGTACGTTACACCTGGGACGGAGCTTGGAGTCACACTTGACGACCTTGTGGTTTAAGCCCGACAATGTGTGGAGGTGACGCGTTTTGGAGAAAATCGTAGATGTCAGGAAGAATTTTGACGAGCTGACACCGCGTCAAATAGTTGAGGAACTGGACAAGTACATTATTGGACAGTATCAGGCAAAAAAGGCTGTTGCAATTGCGATAAGAAATAGGATTCGTAGGCAGAGATTACCGGAAGAATGGCGCAAGGAGGTAATTCCAAAGAATATCTTGCTCATTGGGCCAACTGGGGTTGGAAAGACGGAAATCGCAAGGAGGCTCGCGCAACTCTCTGGTTCCCCGTTTTTGAAAGTCGAGGCCACGAAATTCACAGAAGTTGGATATGTCGGAAAAAACGTTGACTCGATGATTCGTGATCTTGTGGAGATAGCTGTCAACATGGTCAAACAGGAGAAGATAAGAGAAGTTGAGCCAAGAGTGAAAGAACTGGTGGAAGAAAGGATTTTGGAAGCTATCGTCCCAAGCCGTAAACAAAATCTTCCATTCGCAAATATATTTGGTTTACAGGTTCAGTCTGAATCCGCAGAAGATCAAGATGTTCGGCGAAAGCGGGCTGAGTTGAGAGAAAAATTACGAAATGGCGAACTGGAGGATATGGAAATAGAACTTGATGTTGAAGTTCAGCAACCTGGAATTGGTTTTGTAGGCATACCTGACATGGAGGAAATGGGGATCGATTTTTCGCAGATCCTTGGAAGCATACTTCCAAAGCAGCGAAAACGCAGAAGAATGAAGGTATCTGAAGCACGACGTATCTTAGCACCTATCGAGTCGGAAAAACTCATCGACATGGATGAAGTAGTCCAGCAAGCGTTGAAACTCGCGCAGGAGCGCGGCATCATCTTTATCGACGAGCTTGACAAGATAGCGGGAGGCGGTTCGGGTCACGGCCCAGATGTCTCAAGACAGGGTGTTCAACGAGACTTGCTCCCAATTGTTGAGGGAACAACGGTCACTACCAAATACGGTCCTGTGCGCACGGACTATATACTTTTCATTGGAGCTGGTGCTTTTCACATGACGAAGCCTTCAGACCTAATACCAGAACTGCAGGGACGTTTCCCAATCCGTGTGGAGTTGGAACCGTTGAAGAAGCAAGACTTTGTGAGAATACTGACCGAGCCGGAGAATGCACTCACAAAACAGTACAAGGCGTTACTTTACACTGAAGGTATCGAGCTCGAATTTACAAACGACGCGATCGATGAGATAGCTGAAATATCAACGCGGCTGAACGAGAAACTCGAAAACATAGGCGCAAGACGCCTGTACACCGTACTTGAAAAGCTTTTAGAAGATATAATGTTCCAGGCACCTGAACTCGAAGAGAAGAGGGTAGTTGTGGATAGGGAGTTCGTCAGACGCAAGCTCGGTGATTTTATCAAAGATGAAAATCTTGCTGCGTACATTCTCTGATTGTGATGTCTTATACAGAATGTGAAGGGGAGTGCTAAGTGTATGGCAAGTATCAAGATGAGTAAGGTGCGCGAGGCGGTTCTTGCGTATCTTTTTCTTGCACCCGCACTTGTGGTGTTATCGATATTTACATTCTGGCCAATAGGGTTTTCATTTGTCCTGAGCTTTTTTAAGTGGGATTTCAGAAACATGAAGAGCCCGTATTTCTACGGACTTAGTAATTACAAAGAAATCTTGAAGTTTGACTATCCGGTGAAGTTTCCATTCTACGTAGGGTTGATTTACAGCTTGGTTTACATAAGCCTTGCCATTTTGAGCATGGTCATCGTTTCGGAAATCTTCAGAATTAGTACAAAAAAGAAACCATCAATGGTATTTTACGTGGCCTTAGTATTAACAACAGTTTATTTCATTATCAGAAATAATCTGAACCTTACCGGTAGTGTGTTCCTTGTGGTTGTTCTTGGTTTATTCATTTTAATCGCTTTGAGAAAAAAACTATTTTACAAAAAATTTTTTGAAGATCACGCGTGGTTTGCTTTTTTGATTTGGATAGCGAGCTATATAGTTTTCGAATTTCGATTCTCGGCAGGCTTTAACGGTGAGACATTCGGAATCATGAGCTTTTTCATGGACGCTGCAGAAAAGAACCTCTTCTTTAAGGCACTTGTTAACACCACTTACTACGTCGTTTTGACAGTTCCGATTGGTTTAACACTCGCTTTGTTGATCGCTCTCCTGTTGAATCACGATATTAAGTTCAGAGCGGTATTTCGGACCGCTTTCTTTGTACCTTTCGTTACTTCCTCAGTGGCGGTTGGATTAATATGGAAGTGGATATACAACGACGACGTTGGACTACTCAATTACTTTCTCTCTTCACTTGGCCTCAAGCCGGTTAGGTGGCTAAAGGATGCAAAATGGACCATACCAACCGTGAGTATTGTGTCAATTTGGAAGAACGTGGGTTACAACGCCATCATTTTCCTTGCCGGTCTGCAAAATATCGATGCGTTCTATTACGAAGCGGCGGAAGTCGACGGTGCCAACTCTTGGCAAAAGTTTGTGAAAATCACATGGCCATTACTATCGCCAACCACTTTCTTTCTTGTTATCGTTTCAGTCATAGGTGCGTTCAAAGTCTTCCAAGAGGTTTTTGTACTTTACGATGGTTTGCCAGGTCCGTACGGAAACAGTGGTATGACAATGGTGTACTATGTGTTCGATTTGTTCTACCGCCAGCAACGTATGGGAATAGCGAGCGCAGCTGCTTACTTGCTCTTCCTTATAATTCTTGCATTCACATTCATACAGTATAGAGTCGGGAACAGGGTCGTCGAGTACGTTAGCTGACAGGCCTGGGGAGGTAAAGTGTGATGAAGGAACTAAAAAAGATGCTAATATATTTCCTTTTGATAGTAGGTTCAGTGGTTATGCTCGCACCTTTTGCTTGGATGGTTGTGACATCCTTCAAACTCCCCAGTGAGGTGAATACGTGGCCACCAAAGTGGACTACCCGTTCGTTTGCATCAAGCAGGATTGTGAAAGTCGTACCTACAACTGGGTCCGCCACCATTTCGAAAGGTTTAAGCTTGAGAGAAGCTTTGACTTTTGTTGCGAAAAAGAGTGAAGGTTTGGTTCTTAACGTTAACGACGATCCGTTCTACAGAGGAACGCTCAAGATCCCGTTCAAGGGAGCAACTTACGTTTCAAAGGTAACGACGGAAAGGTTTTCCCAGTTTTTGGAGGAACTAGAATTTCCAGAGGAATTTCCAACAGACTCCCCGGAGGTATTTTTTGAGAACGTTTATCTAAACTACATCCTTGGGGCTTCACCTTACTTCAAGCGGGATACGTATGTTGAAACGATCCTCAACTCAATCGACAGTCTTGCGGATACGATCGACACGATACTAACCTTTGCGGTTGACAGGATAGAAGACGAATCGGAGCGAAATCGCTTCTCAAGGTTCCTTGAGAGAAAGATCGAAGAACTGGAGAAAATTAAACCATTGATCCAGAGGTTTAAAGCTGGGGAAGAACTTATACTTTCCAAGCGAGAACTAGTCGAAATTCAGAAGATACTGAAATCGCTGGAACTGACTTATGCCACAGATTATTCTCATGAGGTTATCAACAACTATAATTCGAATATCAGGAACGGTCTTGGAAATCACATCAAACACCTTGATTTTTTCCTTGCGGTTGACACGTTCTTCAAGAAGGTCCAAGATAGAACCGTTGATAAGGACATTGTAGCACAAACTTTGACGGAAAAAGATAAAAGGCAAATTCTGATAGATAGAACCCGGCACTTTAAGGATGCGCTTTTAATTAAAGATATGGCGGAAAAACTTCCTTTGGATAGTATACCGGAAGAATTCTCGAAGTTTCTGGATAGAGAGCTTGAAAAGAAGTATGGTGTTACCGGTATAGAACTCGCAAATTTAAAGTCACTTATTGGTTCTCTCGTAAATCTTGCTTACGAACACGGTCTTGATCCAAAAAACTATCTTACAGGTAATAGCAGTTCTTTTCTACGATTCGAGTCAGCTGTGGAGAAGACGGTTGGGTTCAACCTCACGTTCGTTTCGGTAAAGTCGAAGCTACAAGCTTATAGGGAAGAATTTGAAAATGCTGATCTGCTCTTTAGGGATGTTGCACTTAATGCTCTCGAATTGCAGGATTTCAGAACGATATTTGAGAATACGAGGTACGCTTGGAAGATCGTTGAGGCTCCGCAATTCGTAAAATCGGTGCTCGTAAAAGAAGGTAAAAGCATTGAAGTGGTTATGGATAATGTGAGTCCAGTCTACTTCATAGACGATGGTATTCGCAAGGTTGAGCTGAAATTCTCTGCCTTCGATGTGTTCAAAAACGTTTTCCAAAACTACGCGCTTGCTTGGAAAGCGGCACCGTTTGGTCGATACTATTTTAACACCGTTTTTATAGCTGTCGTTACCACGATTCTTGAGATCATAGTTTCGGCGATGGCAGCATATGCCTTTAGTTGGATGCAGTTTCCTGGCAGGGGAATACTCTTTAGCATCTTTCTTGCGACGATGATGGTGCCCGGCGAGGTTCTACTTGTTCCGAACTTCATCACGATTACCAAGTTCGGGTGGATTGATACTTACTACGCATTGATTATACCTTGGATAGTTAGCGTCTTTTCTATCTTTTTAATGAGACAACATTTTCTGAGCTTACCACTCGAGCTTTTCGACGCGGCGAAGATTGATGGGTGTTCACACTGGAGATTCTTGTGGCAGATTGCTGTTCCGTTGAGCAAACCTGTTGTCGTTACGTCTGCACTGCTAAAGTTCGTCGGAAGTTGGAACGCGTTCCTGTGGGTTTTGATCGTCACTAACAGTCCGAAGTACAGGACTTTGACCGTCGGTTTGCAAACATTCAGTTCAGAAGTTGGAACGCTTTACAATATGTTGATGGCTGCAGCGACCTTCAGTATACTTCCAGTGGTAATCATATTCCTTTTCACTCAAAAGTACTTTGTACGTGGTATCGCGAGGACTGGCTTGAAATGATAAACCAACAATAGGAAGCTTAAGAGACGTATGGAGAACCTCACTACAAAAGGTGTTGATGAAAGAACTTTGAAACTTTCAATAATTGAAGGAGCGTTATATACGCTCGCATTTAACGCAACGCAAGGGTTTGTTTACTCGACCCTCGCGTTGCATTTTAATTTCTCTCCCGTTATGGTCTCGGTAGTGGCAGTTTTACCAGCAACATCTCAAATTGTTCAGTTTTTCACACCTTTGGTCTACCGCCTTATTCCGTCGAAGTCAAAGGCAATTTTTTGGCTTGCGCTTGTGGCTCGGGCATCGTTCATAATTGTTCCAGTTGCACTTTTAATGAATTACGAGAGTAGTACTATCGTGGCTGTACCTTTCGTATTATTTAACGTTCTGAACAACATAGTTGGTAACTTGTGGAGCTCGGCGATGAAGAGCCTTGTGCCGGAAGAGAGAAGGAATACCTACTTTGCTTTTAGAAATTCGGTAGCTACGTTTGCTGGTCTTGTGGGATGGCTTTTTTACTCCTCGATGCTTCAATTAATGGACAGAAAGAATGGGCTAATGGTTTCCTATCTTTTCTCATCCGTAATTTTCGTGCTCACCGCATACCTACTTAGGCTCCACCGCATTCCAGAGACTAAAGAAACGCAATTTAGCCTACTGGCACCGCTTGGAACGTTGAAAAACCTCAAGTTCAGGAAATTCATAGGATTCGTTGTATTCTGGAATTTTGCGATACAATTTGCGGGACCGTTTTTTAGCTATTTTGAGGTCTCGTACTTAAGAGTACCGTATTCGTACCTGGGCTTCTTAAACTTACTAAGTTCCGTTATAACAATGCTGGCCTATTTCTTCTTTGGTAAGGTTTCGAATTACTTTGGTGAAAAAAATATGATAAAGTTTGGGATAGTACTCACATTTGCAAGTGTCTCAATGTATTCTTTTATGAACACCTCGAACTACAATTTCCTTATCATTTTAGCAACGATTTTTGCATCAACAGGTTGGAGCGCGATAAATCTTAATT
>JAUQPP010000072.1 GCA_030550315.1 Thermotogota bacterium
CCTTCTTCTATGAGCGTATCGATTATCTGCTCCTCGGCCGGTGAACCAAGAGTCACTATTCCCAAGCTTTGAGTTTCCCCACGTGTAAATAGCGCCGAACCGTGAGTCCTTGGTAATACACCAACTTCGCAACTGATTGGCCTTATATCCTTCGGCCCTCTACCGTCGGCCCTAAGACCACGTTCGATGATAATTTTTCTCATAAGCTTCTTCGCAACTTCGTCATACTTATCCTTCAACGGAATTTTGTATTTCTCTTGTTCGTCTTCATTGGAAATTCCATTTTCCTGGAAGAAGCGCTCAACAAGGCTTTCATAATACTCATCAGCCATCTCCGCGCGTTCCTGTTTACCGCGCATGAAAATTCTCTTTTCAAGTTCGGACATATCAATATAGTTAGTGAACTTTTCTACAAGGCTCACATCGTAGTCTGGATCCGGTAGTTTCATCTTTTCAACACAGAACTCTTTGATGATTTCTTCCTGAAACGCAACTATCTCCTTAATCGCTTCATGAGCTTTCATAAGTGCTTGAAGCATCTCTTCTTCGGAAACTTCTTTTGCTTCACCTTCAACCATGGTTATAGCATCCTTCGTACCAGCGACAACAATATCTATCTTGCTCCTCTCAAGTTGTTCCGGCGTTGGAAATACGATGAACTCACCGTCTACGTAACCGACCTGGACACCCGCAACAATACCATCGAATGGAACTTTGGATATGTTCAAAGCAAGTGAAGCTGCCGAGATTCCAAGTACGTCAGCAGGATTGTTCGGATCGACCGAAAGTACGGTAACTATGACCTGTACTTCATTTCTCAGGTTCTTAGGAAAAAGTGGACGGATAGGTCTATCGATGAGTCTAGAAGATAAAATTCCACTCTCGGACGGTTTCCCTTCCCGCTTTACAAAACCACCTGGAATCTTGCCTGCAGCGTAGAACTTTTCCATGAATTCCACAGTTAGCGGAACGAAGTCTATACCTTCAACGACATTGTCTGAAACGTTCACGGTAGACAGCACGACAGTATCTCCCATTCTAGCCCAAATAGCACCGGCTGATTGTTTTGCGACCTTGCCGTGCTGGAAGTAAAACTCCCTTCCAAAAAGTACCTTTCGCCACTCTCGCATCGAAACACCTCCTGTGAGCTCATACTATTTTATCATACCTTGGAAACCCATGAAAGCTAAAGAAAGTATCGAGGCGGTTATCATCGATATTGGCAAATTCTGGAATGGCTTAGGGACATCGTATAGTTCCAGCTTTTCTCTAATTCCTGCGAATATGATAAGCGCAAGCGTGAATCCAAGCCCAGCACCGAGCGCATTAAAGATAGCCTCAAACAGCGTGTAGCGTGATAAACTATTCACAATCGCAACACCAAGAATTATACAGTTAGTTGTTATGAGCGGCAAATATATTCCCAGGGCTTCGTAAAGATTAGGATTGTTTTTTTTGAGGAACGCTTCCACGAACTGGACAAATGTTGCGATAACAAGTATGAACACGATCGTCCTAAGGAATTCCAACCCGAACGCGATTAAAATTTTATCCAAGCCCCACGATATTGCCGAGGACATAACCAAAACAAAAATTACCGCAAGTCCCATACCAATTGCCGTGGATGTTTTTTTCGAGACACCGAGGAAGGGACATATCCCAAGGAACCGCACAAAGACGTAGTTGTTAACAAGCATCGCCGACAAAAGTATCAGAAAAAGTTTCATTTCTGTTCACCCACCTTTTGTGCTTGTTGAGCCTTTTTCTTCGCTCTTTCTCCCTTCGATATGCCAATTGCTGCAAAGAGAGCAGCGAAAAGTCCCAGCGTAAGATAAGCGCCCGGTGGTAATATCATTGCAAAAACGTTAAACGCTTTTCCCCAGACCGGTATGTCAAAAATTGTGCCGTTGCCGAGCAACTCACGAACGCTACCAAGAATCGTTAAACTCAACGTAAACCCTACACCCATCCCAAGTCCGTCGAGAAGTGAGTCAAAGACTCCATGTTTCGAAGCGTACGCTTCCGCGCGTCCCATAATGATACAGTTAACAACGATCAGTGGAATGAAAAGCCCCAGTGTTTTCCATAGAGAGTAAGTGTAAGCGTGCATAACCAGGTCGACGATAGTAACAAACGTTGCTATAACAGTTATGAAAATCGGGATTCTTATCTTTTCAGGAACAGTCTTCCTGATTGCGGAGATAACGATATTTGACATCACAAGCACTGCGGTAGCCGCCAACCCCATGCCAAAACCATTCTTCGCACTTGTCGTCGTGGCCAAAGTTGGGCACATTCCAAGCACTTGAACGTACGTGGGATTATCTTTGATTATTCCCTTGGTAAACTCACCAAGTTTGCTTTTCATGCTTTGGTCACCTCCTACTACTTCAAGTACTCTTTCTTCAAGTATTCGTACATTGCGTTTATAGAATTAGCAACCGCCCTTGGCGTTATCGTTGCACCGGTCATTACGTCCGAGACCTTAACAACTCCTTCGGACTTGGAAATCTCGGGGTCTGTAACAGTTTTTCCAGCATCTTTGTCGACCTTCAAACCTTTTTCAAGACCTGAGCTTGGGATAGGATAAAAACGCTGCTGAACCTCATCTTCTGCAATCTTTGCACCTAATCCAGGGGTTTCTTGAGAGTAGTCTAACACCTTTATAGCTCTAAGTCGGAGATCTTCATTCTTTTCGAACGCTGCCATCGTGATAACCTTACCACCGTACCCAACTGCATAGCCGACTAGTACATAGTAAGTTGCATGGTTAGCTTTAAACTCGTAGACTGGCGATACAACTGTTCCAACACCGTTCGTATAGATTTCCTTTCCAGCGTTTTTTCGTTCCTCAATTACTTTTCTTTTTATCTCTTCGGAAGATACGAGATTACTGCCCTTTTCATCAGTAAGTAGCAGTTCCATCGATTTTATTACGTTCTCCATCTCAGCTTCCGTGATGCGCACTTCGGTGAGTTTATAAACCACCGAAAGCGCAAGCCCAGCAACAAGTGTGTATATCATCAAAATAAGGCTTGTCTTTATCATTTCCTTTTTCATGATTTTCGCCTCCCAAAAATCTTGGGTTGCGTATATCTATCAATTATTGGGACGAAAGCGTTCATCAGCAGTATGGAAAGTGAGACGCCTTCAGGATAACCTCCAAAATATCTTATCAGCATCGTTATCAGACCACAACCAACACCGAAGATTGCTTGACCTTTTAAAGTCATCGGTGAAGTTACCATATCCGTTGCCATGAAGAGTGCTCCCAACATCATACCACCGGCAAGTAAGTGGAATAGAGGTGTTCCGAATTTCTCAGGATTTACAAGGTACATGATCGAGGAGATAGCGAAAACCGTACCTAAGTAAGTGGCAGGAATGACGATTTTTATCCTGCCTCTCAACACCAGATATAAAAATCCAATTATCAGTAACAGTGCACTCGTTTCACCAATACAACCACCGATATTACCGAACAACAAGTCTGTATAGGTAAACTTCTGCATTGCGCTATTGAACCCTTCGAGCTTTAAGACAGCAAGTGGTGTTGCTGTTGTTTGAATATCAGCGTAAGTTCCAAAGAACTTACCGATTGGTGGATACCACGTAGTCATAGCTGTTGGAAAAGATACCAGTAGGAATATCCTTGCGGCAAGCGCTGGATTAAATATGTTTTGACCGAGTCCCCCAAACGCGTGTTTCACTATTGCAATTGCGAACAGCACTCCTATGAGGAGGACCCACCACGGTGTGGCCACACTTACGTTCAAAGCCAACAATAACCCAGTTACAGCTGCACTGCCATTCGGCACGAAGTTTTTGTCCTTTCTCAAAACCCTCATTATAAAGAACTCGATCAACTCGGCGCTAATCATTCCGGCAATGGAAAGAATGAAGGCTTGAAGTCCGAAGAAGTAAGTTGCAGCGGCAACTGCCGGAGAAAGTGCTATTAAAACGTCAAGCATCACATCCGCCGTAGAATCCGCTGTTCGAATGTGTGGAGCTGGTGAAGTTAGTAATTTCATCTCTTACCACCCCTCAGGGATCTGTAAACTTTCTTGGCGAGTTTTATAGATTTGACATGTTCGACGTTCGCTGGGCATATATAACTGCATGAACCACACTCAATACAATCTAAAAGGCCTATTTCAGCCGCGTCATCGTACTTTTTCTTTCTCGCAAGTAAATCAAGCAAGTAAGGTTGTAAGTTCATCGGACAAACTTGTACACAGTAGGAACACCTGATGCAATTTGTAGAATTCCTCTTTTGCTCGGGTATTACCGTAATACCATTATTTCCTTTCAGTACGGGCGTGTCAAGTGAGCTAATCGGGATCCCTGTCATCGGTCCACCCATGAGTACCTTGATTTCCTCATAACCATCAACAAAGCCACCACCAAGTTCCTCAATAACCCAAGAAATGGGTGCACCTATTCTGATCCACCAGTTGCCACGTTTTTTCACACCTTCACCCGTTAAGGTCATACCTCGCTCAACCAGAGGTTTTCTGTCTATCACTGCCTCTTTTATTGCCAGCACGGTACCGACGTTTTGCACAAGTACGCCAACATCCGCTGGTAACCCTCCACTCGGAACTTCTCTACCAGTGATGAACTTTATCAGTTGCTTTTCAGCCCCCATCGGATACCTCGTTGGTAATGGTACCACCTCTACAGAACTCTTCCATTTTTTTGTCAGCAATTCTATCGCATCACGTTTATTCGTCTCGATACCTATATATACTTTCTTTACGTTCAGTATTTTCTTAACTATTTCAACGCCGAGGATTATTTCGTCCGCTTTTTCAAGCATTATACGATGATCGATTGTCAAGTAAGGCTCACACTCTGCACCGTTCAGTATTAACGTGTCCACAGGTTTTGGTGGATTCAACTTCACGTGCGTTGGGAACATTGCTCCACCAAGTCCAACAATACCCGCTAACCTAACGTGATCTATCAACTCTTCTTTTGTCGCACGTTCGAAATCTATCTTAGGTAAAAGCTCCCATTGATCCTCACCAGTTCGCTCAATAACAACCGCCTCAACCATTGTACCGTGAACGGAACTACTTACTTTCGTCACAGCTATTACCTTTCCGGTCACCGGTGAATGCACATAAGCAGATATCGGCCCCTGTGCTTCACCTACCAATTGACCGGTCTTAACTTGCTGTCCCTCTTCAACTACCGGTTTTGCGGGAGCACCAGCATGTTGTTGCATGTAAACTATAACTTTGTCCGGTAACGGAGCCACCTTGATAGGTTCGCTACTTGTAAGCTTCTTCTCCGGAGGATGGACACCTCCCCTGAACCTCTTGAATGTTAGCATGCCCACACACCACACCTCCTAAAACGTTTTTCAGCTTCTTTGGTTACATTGCAACAGCAACATGGTACACATACTTGTCTCCATACCGAAAAACCACGATGTTTACCAATCTTTGCGGTCTTAAATTTAGTCTGCCAACCTTTGGATCCAAAAAAATTGTCAGGTAGCCTCCGGACGTTATCCTCATCATTTTAGCATACTCGAGAGGAATATATTTGTAGTAACCGTAAAATTTCAGACTAGAAATATCGTATTTTGTTTTCAAAGACTTTAAGGCACTTAATATTACGTCACGTTCGACAAACTCCTCCGGTTTGCGTTGTAGCATGTAGAACAATCCAGCCTCAGGAACAGGTTTTACTTTCAGCTCTTCACTAATAATTCTACAACGAGCCTCTCTTATTTTTAAATTAAAAGATGTATCATTTTTGTGAAAAATTGGATTTTCTACCTTAAGATTAGCTTTGAGTAACTTTATCACAAACCCATTCGTTTCCTTTTCTTTGAAATTAAGACCATCTACGAACCTTAAGTTTAGGTAAGAGACCAACACACTGTCCAGTTTCACGTTAAAATCCAGGGTTTGCACCAGAAGCTCGTGCTTGTGAACTTGCGTGAAGTCTCGAACACCCACGCACGATTCATTAGTCAGTTCAGCTTCAGAGATCACCGGACGCAAAGCCTTGGAAGATGAAATTCGTAGGGAAAGGTTAGGTAACGGTAAAGAATTCACAGAAGGCTGGAGACGCGCCTGAATGGTGAGAATCTGAGACTCAAAACTCAAACTTGTACTTTTGTACCTTAGAAAACCAAGTTCCATTTTAAGTGTTTCAATTATTTCTCTTGCGATTCGCATACATAAATCAACGCTTTCTCGACTCTATCAAATGGTTCGAGTATATCGATTTTTGAAGCAAGTTCTCTAATTTTTTCCAAGGTTGCGTCATCGAGTTTGAAACCCTCTGAAACCATGATTTTCAAGCTCATACCTGGTAAGTTAATTATCGCTTCGGATGACTCTTTCTTCTCCGCAACACTTTGTGGCAAGGCACTTACAAAGACGATGTTTTTATCGAAAAGTAGGTTCGGATCCTGGACCAAAATAACCTCGGGCCGACTCTCACTTTTCTGAATCAGCCCTTTTGCAATGATTTCAACGTGCAGATAATATTCAAGTGAGCTACCGTAGATAATCTCCTGGAGCTTTGTAGGAGTAACTGGTTCCGAATACTTGAATTCAACAGGAATTCCCAGTTCGTTCACAACCAAAAGGCCACCAAGGTGCTTATTCTCTATCTTTGAAACGGCTAAGTATCCTATCACACTCTCACATCCAAAATATGTGAGTTATCTTGAGAAACGAGGCTTTTTTTCGTTTTATCTTCTTTCCGCTGAGGTGTGTGCGAAGCTTGGTATCCCTGGCTTCGACCTTCTGTGGCCGTTCGAGCCTTTTTATCTTGGGCGTGTTCCACGTTTCTGGGAGCGTTTATTTCTTCTTGCGCGCGTTTGCTCACTTGCTGTGCACTATTTGCAATTGCTGCTTGCGCCATATATTGCTGGAGGCTCGAAATGTGGGAAGATTCATGACTTACACGCAACATAATCGTTTGGTTTTGAATACCACTGATCGGTTCAACCATGTTTCATCACTCCTCAAGCATCTTCCTAAGCTTTGAAAGCACTACGGTCAAAAGTTGTGAAACTCTCGATTCTGTAACGTCTAAGACTTCTGCAATCTCTTTCAAAGACAACTCGTGTTCGAATCGCAAACTCAGGAGTATCTTTTCGCGTTCGCTCAACTTATTTATCGACTCTCTGAGTTTTTCGTACAGCAATTCTTTTCTTACGTTTTCCCTAACATCGTCACCACTTGCAATTTGGAATTCGGACGTTTCCCCTGACTTTGCATCGATGAAATAACTATCAAGACTAAGAAATTGTTTGATTTGTAACTCTGAATACAGACTTTTTACTTCTTCAACGGATAATCCCAAAACATCCGCCAACTCTTCAAACGTGGGGAACCTACCGTTCTCATCGTGAAACTTCAATATTGAAGCCTCCAGCTTCTTCATCTCTTGTCGCACTGTTTTTGGTAAGAAATCAAGCTTTCTTAGATAATCGAGCATCGCTCCCCTTATCCTTGTATAAGCGTAAGTCTTGAACGACGCTCCCATCCTTGGGTTATATTTCTCTATCGTTTGAAGGAGAGCGATGAGGCCTTCTTGAATTAAATCATCCAGTTCAACGTTAAGGGGTAACGTAACCTTAAGGTCACGGGCCAGCCTGATGATCAATGGCATGTACTCTTTTATCAATTTTTCTTTGTCAACGATCAAATCTCAATGACCTCCACGCTGTCTCCGGTCTTGACCTTTCTAATTAAGAGTTTACCGGTTTCCACATCGTACTCAATACTCCGAGCCTTATTTCCTCCAGTATCTTCGGCCAAAAGCTTAATGCCGTGACGCTGGAGTGCCTTTTTCACAGCCTCCACGTTCCTCGCACCTATGTCCATAGCGGATTGAAACATAGAAGCACCACCAGCGATTTTTGCTTCCAGCTTACCACGTTGGGCACCAAGTTCCAGTAGTTTCTCTACAACCACATCAATTCCGGTGTCTGCGAATTTACCAGGTGTATTGGCTGGCTTACCACCACTATCAGGCAACATTACGTGCACCATGCCTCCGACACGAGCTATCGGGTCTCGGATGCAAACACCCACGCAGGACCCCAGGCCTAATGTGACAAGAATCGCGGGATTCTTTTCAACCGCGAATTCTCCGATACCGATTATAACCTTCTTCTTCACGGGTCATCACATCCCCAGCGCATTCAAAAGTTTTTCAAGAGATTCTACCGAGGGAATAAGTAAAAGGTACCCTGTTAACTCCTCCTCAA